>JAABQQ010000054.1 GCA_011391405.1 Gammaproteobacteria bacterium | reverse complement strand
CCGCTACTTTCGCAGCGAGCCTTTTTGATTTGGCTGGGGGACTAGGATTCGAACCTAGGTTGACGGAGTCAGAGTCCAACGTAGACCCGAACTGGCGCGAGGAAGCGGAAGACCGGAAAAGGGCTTTTCCGTGGCCGACTGAGCCGCTCTCCCCGACCGACCCTAGACCGAACTCGAAACCTGAAAACCGGCGTATCTCTTCGAGTTACCCAACGCGATCAACGGCTTACCAGCTTTGCCACCTACCTCGGCCCGAGCCGCTTGCGAAATTGCGAGATGCGAACGGCGGCGCGCCGTTGGGACGGACAACTTTGGGGCTCCTGCCGCCCGGACGACCTCGACTGGTCAAATATGACCAGCAACAGCAGTGCGCCCGGTTTCGAGTGCGACAAAGGGCAGGTCACTATCTCTCGATGTCGGCTTGGAATCACCGTCGCAGCCGGTCTACTTCGGCCGATGCAGTGCGCATAGCTTGTTGCCGTCCGGGTCGCGTACATACGCCAGGTGCAATGCGCCCAACTTGCCTTCACGCAGGCCCGGCGGCTCTTCGATGGAAACTCCGCCATGCGCGACCGCCGTGTCATGGAACTGGCGCACCTGTTCCGGCGAGTTGCACTTGAAGCCAATCGTGGAGCCATTGCCAGATGTCGCAGGCTCGCCATTGATCGGCTCACTGACGCAAAACGTTCCGCCGTCGTGCCGGTAGAACAGTCGCGTCTGCCCAGTGTTGTTCTGGTTTCGCATCGGCTCCCCCGCTCCGAGCACACCGAGCAAGGCGTCGTAGAATTTCTTCGAACGCTCTATGTCGTTCGATCCAACCATGACGTGACTGAACATTATTATTTTCTCCAGCGCTCAAGAAGCCGATGGCAATGGGTAACCTGGCACGATTGTAGACGGGTCCCAGCATGGGCGCTCGGCTCGAGAGAGGAGTCAGGCTCCACTGATGTCACGGCTGAACATGCGTTTGGCCAAGGCCTGTCCGAACCACGTGGCGGGCAGGTACGCGTCATCGCCCCTGTTTGCAGCCACTAACGCCAGCGACGAAAGACTGTCATGGCGACGGGCTTCGAATTGCTCGAATGCCTGACTTCGTCAGTTGCGGCAAGTCATCCCCGATGTCGTCCCATGGTGCCTTGCAGTCGGTGTAGATGTGCTTGTCTGGCCTGACGAGTGGATCATCAAAGGCGTGCCCATAGTGCAGTGGTTCCCACAGCGTAGAGCGCCCCGATAACGAGACAGGTGCCCGACGACACGAACCAGAAGACGTTGGAGTTCTCGGGGAACAACGGCCGCACCCATGAACCGAAATGCCGGGCCACCGAAGGCAATGCACGCGAGGTGCGCGACGGCCGCGAATGCGCTTAGCACTCCAGCGAGGATGAGAGCTTGAGCGCCCGCGCTGTACATGGGTTCGTAAGGCCTAACGCTCGCTATCAGGGCCGCATCGCGAGATTCACGAACAGCCCACACCTTCGCAGCTGAGGGTCACGAACAGTTCGGAGCGGATCTTCCACGACCCGTTGACGTTGCACCAATGGGCTGCGTAGCGGCCGCTGGCACGGTGCGGTCCGTCGGGAGCCGTCCAGGTGCCCACCCAAACCCCAATCTCGGCCGCGCGCTGCCCCGATGAGCTGACCTCTACTGACTCCGGAGTTCTCACGTACACGAGATCTGCGGCCTGGGCGAACTCTGCACGCCATCCTTCCGGCTCGCCGGCCCTGCCGTGAAACAGATCTCCGTTTCCAACGGTGATCTGGTAGTCCGCATCAAGGAAAGAAACGACCGCCTCGACATCGTGTCGTGCGATGGCCGCATTGAATTGCGTACGGAGGCTCCGAATGTCGTCAGCCGGCGCGCCTATGGCTGATTCGACCGTTGCCACGACGGCCAAGACGATCAGCGCGGATACTTTCATCGACACTAGCGGTCTCCTGTTGTCGGCCAAAGTTTGAGTGCGATCAGGTCAGGTCAGGAACCGCCGCACGACCAGCGCCCAGGTCACCAGCGAAATCAGGAACCACCAGCTGACAAAGCGGTGCACGGCGCTGGATTTGGCGAAGAGCACGACCAGCGCGAAGAGCGAGTAGACGAGCCGCTGCTCGGTGGCGCGGCCGGCGTAGACATAGCGCATCGTGCCGGCGAGTACGTGCGTCAGACCGAGGCCGAAGATCATCGAGATCAGGACGGACAGGAATTCGAATTCGGTCATGCCCGGTCTCCCGCCGAGTTGCGCTGGGCGAGTCTATACCGGCGCCATGCACTTGCACCCGATTGCGGCGCACTGCGCGGCGGCTCGCGAAAGTGCATGTGATCCTGGTTCGCGCCAAAACAAAAAGGCCCGCTACTTTCGCAGCGAGCCTTTTTGATTTGGCTGGGGGACTAGGATTCGAACCTAGGTTGACGGAGTCAGAGTCCGTAGTCCTACCGCTAGACGATCCCCCAAAGGAACCGTTGCGGGGATTCCTGCGAGCAGCGCCCTGACCGCCGCCCGCACCCGCGCGCTGGTTAGCGCTTGGAGAACTGCGTGCCGCGACGCGCCTTGCGGAAGCCGACCTTCTTGCGTTCGACTTCACGCGCATCGCGCGTCACGAAACCGGCAACGCGCAGCGGCCGGCGGAACGCTTCGTCGTACTCCATCAGCGCGCGCGTGATGCCGTGACGGATCGCGCCGGCCTGGCCGGTCATGCCGCCGCCGGCCACGTTCGCAACGACGTCGAAGCGATCGGCCATCTGCACGGTCTCGAGCGGTTGGCGCACGATCATGCGCGACGTGGTGCGTCCGAAGAATTCTTCGATCGTGCGGCCGTTGATGTTGATCTTGCCGGTGCCCGGACGCAGATGAACCCGCGCGGTGGAGGACTTGCGGCGGCCGGTGCCGTAGTTGGTGTTTGCAGGCATGTGCTGTCAGGCCTCAGATATCGAGCGGCTTCGGCTGCTGCGCGGCGTGGGCGTGCTTGTCGCCCGTCACCACGTGCAGCTTCTTGAACATGGCGCGGCCCAGCGGATTCTTGGGCAGCATGCCCTTGACCGCGAGTTCGATCACGCGCTCGGGACGCTGTTCGAGCATCTTGTCGAGCGTGCGGCTCTTGATGCCGCCGATCGCGCCGGTATGCCAGTAGTACACCTTGTCCGTGAGCTTGTTGCCGGTCACGGCGATCTTTTCGGCATTGATCACGATGATGTGATCGCCGGTATCGACGTGCGGCGTGTACTGCGGCTTGTGCTTGCCGCGGAGGCGGAAGGCGAGCTGAGTGGCGAGGCGGCCGAGCGTTTTACCGCTCGCATCCACCACAAACCAGTCACGCCGCACCTTCTCGGGGTGTGCGAAAACGGTGGTCATCGGAAAGGCTCCAGGCCCTGTCTGCCGTGCAGAGAGCCGCGAAGTCTATCTCAGCGGTTCAGCCAATGCAAAGCGCGGGTTGCAGCGAACTCGACCTCTACGTATCGCCCGGGCAGGGACGCGAGCGTCGAGCCCTGCTCTGGCCACTATACTGGGCGCCCATGAGCCCCCGGAACCCCGTCCCTGCCCGCCGCCTCAGCCTGGCGGACCGCCTGATTCAGGAAATCGACCGCGGCCTGCGCACCGTGGCCGCCGCCAATGTTGCGGCCCGCCCGTTTCCCGGCCAGGGGGTCGAGGAGACCGTCCATGACCAGGCTGCCCGGAAGCACGCCGCTGCGCTGATGCGGGTGAATCATGCGGGGGAAATTGCGGCCCAGGCGCTGTATCACGGACAAGCCTTGGCAGCCCGCAACCCGGCAATCCGGCAACAGATGCTGGCGGCCGCGCGCGACGAAACCGACCACCTGGCCTGGTGCGAGCGGCGTGTGCGGGAACTCGGCAGCCGGACGAGCCTGCTCGCTCCCGTCTGGTACGCAGGATCCTTTGCGATTGGCGTGCTGGCGGGCATCAGCGGGGACCGGACCAGCCTCGGATTCGTCGAGGAAACCGAGAAACAGGTGGTCGAGCACCTCGATTCGCACCTGCACGAACTGCCACCCGGCGACGGGCGATCCCGGCGCATCGTTGCGCAAATGAAGGCCGACGAGGATCGCCACGCAGAGGAGGCCCGGAGCCAAGGCGCGATGGGTCTTCCCCGCCCGGTGCGCGCGCTTATGCGCCGGACGGCCCGGCTGATGACACGGACCGCATACCGCCTTTGACATCAGAAACTTGCGGCGTGGCGCGGCTTTATATTAAAAGCTTCGCAGCCTTTTGACATAAACAGGCGCCAACACAGGAAGGGAGCATGGAAACCGGCGGCAGACCTCTGAGTGACATTCCCGCGATCAATCGCTTCCTGAGCTATTGCCGCATCCGGGCCGTACCGTCCAAGACGGTCCTCATCCACGCGGGCGACGTGCCCGACGTCCTTTACTATGTCGTCAAGGGCTCGGTGGAAGTCCTGATCGAGGACGAAGAAGGCAACGAGATGGTGCTGGCCTACCTGAACAAGGGCCAGTTCTTCGGTGAAATGGGGCTTTTCAACGAGCAGCCTGCCCGCAGCGCCTGGGTGCGCACGCGCTCGCAGTGCGAACTCGCCGAAATGACCTACCCGCGATTCCGGCAGATTGCGGCCGAGAGCCCCACCCTGCTGTTCGAGCTGGCCACGCAGCTGGCAAGCCGCCTCGATCGCACCAACCGCAAGCTGGGCGACCTCGCCTTCGTCGACGTCACGGGCCGGGTCGCGCACGCGATCATGGACCTTTGCAACGAGCCGGACGCGATGACCCACCCGGAAGGCACGCAGATCAAGGTCAGCCGGCAGGAGCTGTCGCGCCTGGTCGGCTGCTCGCGCGAAATGGCGGGCCGCGTGCTGAAAGTGCTCGAGGAGCAGGGCCTGCTTACCGCGCGCGGCAAGACGATGGTCGTGTACGGCGTGCGGCCGCGACTGAAGGGCAAGGCAGCAGCCATGTCGCTCGCAGCCGGTAGCCCGGCCGGTCTGGCACTGCGCGCCAACAAGGCGACGACGGCACCGGACGATGATGAGGACGAGGACGACGAGGACTGAACCTTGTCTTCGCCTCCCCCACGTCAGTAGGCGAGGTCGGCCGCAAGGCACGGTGAGAGTCTTTCACCCACCAACACTCCCGCTGCGGCGGGAGTGTTCGTTTCCGGCTCCGTGAACGCGCGCAGCGCGCTCCCTTCCTGCCCTTCCTGCCCTTCCTGCCCTTCCTGTCCTTCCTGTCCTTCCTGCCCTTCCTGTCCTTCCTGTCCTTC
>JAABQQ010000053.1 GCA_011391405.1 Gammaproteobacteria bacterium | reverse complement strand
TTCATCGGCGCGCGTGCGGGCCACGATGAGGTCGCCGGCCGGTGTCACGAACGGCCAGCGGGCGAGGGGCACGTCCGTGGAATACACCTCGAGCCGGAAGCCATTGGCGACCCGCAATTGCGACGCGACCTGCTCTGCGGTCGGCGGCTCGATCGAGCGGCCGAGCAGGAAATCGAGCATGACTTTCTTGTCGCCGACCGCGACCGGACCGAACCAGGCGTAGCCGAGGCCAGCGACGACGAGCAAGGCGACGACGATCAGGAGCCAGAACAGGAGCTTCTTCATGCGCCGCAGTCTAGCGTCTGGCATCCGGGGTCGGTACCACGCTCACGGTGCGGCGTTTGCCGATCGTGCCAAAACACTGTAAAAACAGGTGCGCAAAGATCTCGACAATGCAAACTCCCATGAAAGACCGCTCTGGCTCGAACCCTGGAACAGAACCGGCTCCCGTGACGACGCCGGATGATGTGCCGGACCTGTTGCAAGGGGCCACGGTCTTCCGCCCGGTGTACCCGTCCGAAGGCATCATCGGCGATGACGACGACACCGCCCGTTTGCCGAAGATCACGAGCTTCCCGGAAGGCATCGAAGTCGTCGAACATTCGGTCTGTCGTGCCGTCGGCCAGTGGGTATTGATGGTGCGGTGCCAGTGCGGAAAGCGCTGGTTCGAACTCGAGGCAATTGACGCCGCAACCTGCCCGCGCTGCAATTCACTGGTCTATGTCGACGTGCTCCAGCCTCGGCCCGACTGACGCCGGGTCTTCGGGCCGTCGTGGGGCCGGGTTGAGGGACTCGTGTCGAACCCGTATCTCGAACCAGTCACTCTCCTGTGGGCGCGCATTGCCGGCATTGCTCTGCTGGTCGCGGCGAGCGGCCTGACTGTCGTGCTCGGCCTCGGAATTGCCGATTTTGCCGCGCATGCGGCAAGCCGCCGGACCCTCACGAGTTCAACGGTCGTTTTTGCACTCATCCTGCTGGCACTTTGCGGGATCTGCTGGCAGGCCGGGTTTCGCCTGGCATTCAATCGACGCGGCGGTCAACCGACGCTCTTTTCCCGGCCGGCCTGGTTCGCCATAGGTACGGCACTGGTCGTCATGTCGGCGCTGATGGCTGCCGTCATTTTACCGGTGCGTCGGCCGACTTTCCTCGACTACCAGGTGATCCTGTCCCTGGGCGCCTTCGGGGTCTGGTGCCTCGTGCTGGCGTTCCGACGTGTCTGATCAGGCGGGGCGGCGATTGAGCCCGTCGAGTTCCGCCAGCTCCGCCGCGGTGAACACCCGCGACCGGGTGTGGAAGGCCTTACCTTCCGGACCTTCGAGCGAGAAAGTCCCGCCGTGACCTTCGATCACGTCGATGATCAGCTGCGTGTGGCGCCAGTACTCGTACTGCGCTTTGCCGATATAGAACGGGCAGCCGCCGATGTCGCCCAGGTACACGTCGCCCGCGCCGATCGTGAGTTCGCCCAGCAGGTAGCAATTGGCCGCGCTGTTGTCGCAACAGCCACCGGACTGATGAAACATCAGTCCGGGACCGTGCTTCGACTTGAGCAGTTCGATCAGCTCGACGGCCGTTGCCGTGGCGATGACCTTCTCTACCATGTTCAGAAGAAGCCGAGCTTGCTTTCGCTGTAGCTGACCAGCAGGTTCTTCGTCTGCTGGTAGTGGTCGAGCATCATCTTGTGGGTCTCGCGGCCGATGCCCGATTCCTTGTACCCGCCGAACGCCGCGTGCGCGGGGTAAGCGTGGTAGCAGTTGGTCCACACGCGGCCGGCCTTGATGGCGCGACCCATGCGATAGGCCACGTTGCCATTGCGGCTCCACACGCCGGCACCCAGGCCGTACAGCGTGTCATTGGCCACGCTCAGCGCCTCGGCTTCGTCCTTGAAGGTGGTCACGGCCAGCACCGGACCAAAGATTTCCTCCTGGAAGATGCGCATCTTGTTGTGGCCCTTGAACAGCGTGGGCTGCACGTAGTAGCCGCCCTCGAGTCCGGCGCCGAGTTGCGCCTGCGCGCCACCGATGAGCACCTGCGCACCTTCCTGTTTGCCCAGGTCGAGGTACGACAGGATCTTCGTGAGCTGCTCCTTCGACGCCTGCGCACCCATCATGGTGTCGGTGTCGAGCGGATCACCCATCTTGATCGCGGCTACGCGCTGCAGCACACGCTCCATGAACCTGTCGAAGATGCTTTCCTGGATCAGCGCGCGGCTTGGGCAGGTGCACACCTCGCCCTGGTTGAAGGCGAACAGCACGAGGCCCTCGATCGCCTTGTCGAGGAACGAGTCGTCCTTGTCCATCACGTCGGCGAAGAAGACGTTGGGTGACTTGCCGCCGAGTTCCAGCGTGGCGGGAATCAGGTTGTTGGCGGCGGCCTGCGCGATGACGCGGCCAGTGGTCGTGGACCCCGTGAACGCAATCTTGGCGATGCGCTTGCTCGTGGCGAGCGGCATGCCGGCTTCGCGACCGTAACCGTTGACGATGTTGAGGACGCCGGGCGGCAGGATATCGGCGATCAGGTTCGCCAGGATCAGGATGCTGATGGGCGTGGATTCCGCGGGTTTCAGGACCACGCAGTTGCCCGCGCCGATTGCCGGGGCCAGTTTCCACGCGGCCATCAGGATCGGAAAATTCCACGGAATGATCTGGCCCACGACGCCGAGCGGTTCGTGCAGGTGATAGGCGACTGTGTTCTCGTCGATTTCGCTGATGCCGCCTTCCTGCGCGCGCACGCAGCCCGCGAAGTAGCGGAAATGATCGACCGTCAGCGGAATGTCGGCGTTGAGCGTCTCGCGGATCGGCTTGCCGTTGTCCACGGTCTCGGCGTAGGCGAGCAGCTCGAGATTGGCTTCGATCCGGTCGGCGATCTTCAGCAGCAGGTTGGAACGCTCGGCCGGAGGCGTCCTGCCCCACTTGTCGGCCGCGGCGTGCGCGGCGTCGAGCGCGAGTTCGATGTCCTCGGCCGTGGAGCGCGCGACCCTGGTGTAGACCTTGCCGCTGATGGGTGTGACGACGTCGAAATACTGGCCTTTGACCGGGGCCACCCATTTGCCGCCGATGAAATTGTCGTAGTGCGCCTGGTAGGTCAGCTTGGCGCCTGCGGCGCCGGGTGCTGCGTAGAGCATGTCGTGTCCCCCTGATTGAACGGGCTCATCCTACACCCGAAATTTGCGACGAGGTCTCGAGTTGCTGCCCCTCAGGGCCAATCCCGACGGACGGCTTCCTCGATCAGGCGGAACACGCGGCCGTTGTCGTCCGCCGTCGTTCGGCCGAGCAATCCTTGTTGCCAGCCGACGGGCAATGCCTCCTTGCCGTGCAGCGCGCCGACGGCCGCGCCGACGAGGGTGGCGATCGTATCGTTGTCATGCGTGTCGTTGACGGCACGCACGATCGCTTCTTCCGGGTCGTGCGCGTGGCGGGCAAGGATCCACAGTACGCTCGGCACTGTCTCGAGCAGGTAGGCGCCGGACGACCACGTATCGCAGGCTTCGCGAGTGCTCCAGTCGTGGCGCGAGGCTTGGTCCAGCACGAAATCGAGGTAGTCTGGAAACGAACCCTCGCGGTCGGTGAAGCGTCCGCTGCGGGCACGGTATGGCTGGTCCGTGCAGACCTGGCGCACGGTGGCGGTGAACGTGCCGATGATCCAAGCGGACGTCGGCGGTGCGGGCAATCGCAACAGGCGCGCGAGCAGGTCGACGAACGCCACGCACGACGCAACCGAACTCGCGTCGCGATGCGTGACGATCGAGGCCAGCGCCACATCCAGCCACAGGGCAGCACTCGTGCCTTGCGGGTGCAGCAGCACGAGGGGTGCAATGCGCATCAGCGCGCCATTGCCCGCGCTTTCGGCGCCGTAGTGGTACCAGGACGCCGCGCCCTGTTCGCGATTGCGCAGGAACTGCTGCATGGACTTTCCGATGCCAAAGATTTCACGTGAGGCGAAGCGGGCAGACAAGTCGTCCGGATCCAGTCCCCGGCGTTCGAGCAGGCTTTCGAGTGTCCAGAACGCGAGCTGGCTGTCGTCCGAGGGCAGGCCTACCCGATGACCCGCGGACCGGCTGTTCGGCAGGTAGTCGCGAATTTCGCCATGGCGTTCGGAGCGTTCACGGGCAGACAGGCTCTCGCTGGTGTTGCCCAGCGCATCGCCGATCGCCAGGCCCAGCAACATGCCGCGGATCCGGCTCGGGGAGACCGGACCACTGACGGGTTCGCGTGGACCCTGCAGCAAGGCGGATCGGGCCGGGAGGAATCCCTCGGAGATGACACGGGCGGCGAGGGACAGGTTCGAAGTCATGATCCGCAGAGTCTCGCAGACTACAGGCCGGCTGCGGGGTCGTCCGGCGGCCACTGACCCGGCGCCGCGCCGCTGCACACGCGGCGCTGGATGAAGGCATCGCTGGGGGTCAGTCCAAGCTCGCAGCTGCGCACGCACAAGGCACGGAATGCGGCGGCATCGAGGCCCGTGGATTCGTGATACAGGCGCGTAAGTCGCTGCCATTGAGACGAGGGGATTGGCCGCGCACTGCTCCTGAACGAGCGGCAGTCGCGGCTGGTCGCGCACGACTCGGCAGCCTTGATCACGGTCGTACAATCCGCGCGGCTGAGTGACCTGCGCGGCTCGCGCTTACGTGTGACCGTAACGTCGCCGGCCGCCGTCAACGTGGCACCGCGACGTTCGCCGTTCCACACGCCCAGGTCGACTTGCACGCCGTTGGCCGACGCAACCGCGGCTCCGGCGCCAGTGCCAACCCACAGTCCCGTTGCCCGCCGGACAGTCGGTGGTTCGCCAGGTCGCAGCTCGAGCCAGAACGGCTGCTGCAGGCCGCATGGCGCTATCAAGCCATTGCACCGCGTGAATCCGACCACGATCTCGCGGTCCGAGTACACGGCGCGATGCGTCAACGAAATCGCGTCGTCGCGCAGGCCCGGGATGGCAGCGCCATCGAGTAGAACGACGGGCGTGGTCGCAGATTCGCCTGCAGGCCCGATGGCCAGGGTGCCGGCGGTAGTCGCAAGCGGCAGCTGCGCCTTGCGCAGGACCTCCTGCGACTCGAGCCGGCTGGCGTCGGCTGGCGCGGTGGGCGGCACGGTCGTCGTCGGTGCGGGCACGGGTTGGCGCTCGTCGTGGGTGCCAACCAGCGATGGGGCGGGTGTCGAAGAGTCGCGCCGGTCAATGACGGCATAGATTGTGACACCGACCAACAACGTCGCGGCCGCCCAGGACCATCCGCGCCATCGGCGTCCGCCGACAGCAGTTGTGCGACCTTTCGCTGGCGCTGGCGCTGGCGCCGACGGCAAGGGCACCGGTCGCACTGCAGGCGCGGGCACCGGTCGCACTGCAGGTGCTGGCACCGAGGGCACTGCAGGCGAAGGCACCGATAGCACGGCAGGCGAAGGCACCGATAGCACTGCAGGCGAAGGCACGGTCAGGGGCTGCGGCGCCGCGTCGGAGACG
>JAABQQ010000052.1 GCA_011391405.1 Gammaproteobacteria bacterium | reverse complement strand
GACATCCATACTGATGACACGACCCTCGGCGTCGAAGCAGGGCAGGCAGCCGCCGGCGTCGGAACTGATCGTCACCCGGTCCGCCGGAGCTCCGCTCGCCAGGTAGCGCTGCAGGCCCTCAGCCGCACTCCAGGCGTCTTCGCCATCCTCGACCGGGAAGGCGGTCAGGTCGATGTAACAACCGCTCCCGGCCAGCGCGACGGCTTCGTCGAACAGTGCCTTGCGACGGTTGACGTGGGTCGGGTTGAACACGCAGGCCGGGATTTCGCTCTCGTTCAGCGCACGACGCAGGAAATCCAGGCCACGAGGACCATCGCCCAGGTGCAGGTGCAACACGCCGGCTTTGCCGGTCATGAGGCCGGACACGTGGGCGTCGGCGGCGAGACGGAGAATTTCATCGAACGTCGGCTGGCTCGAGCGGTGGTCGCTGATCGCGAGTTCGCCGATCCCGAGCAGCGGCTCGAGCAGTACCAGGTCTCCACGCAAGCTGCCCGTCAGGGTCGCGAGGGGGACGTGATAGCCGCCGGCGTAGCCGAACGCGTTGAGGCCTTCCTCGCGCAGAGCATAAATCTGCGCGAGCAGGTCGCGCGGTCCGCGCGTGACATCGTCAGTGCCGAGGAGTCCGACGACGGTCGTGACGCCGGCGAGCGTGTAGCGCGTCAGCGGCACCGCCGGGACCCGGGTCTTGAAGCCTGCTTCGCCCCCACCGCCCGTGACGTGCACGTGACCGTCGATGAGGCCGGGGATCAGCCGCAGTCCTGCGCAGTCGATTTCAGTCACGCCCGCGGCGAGCGCCAGCGGCAGCGCAGGGAGATCCCTGCCGGGACCCATCCAGAGCACGGTGCCGCCGCCGATCAGCAGGGACTGCAGCCCCAGGGGGCGGGGTGAAAAGACGTCGGCGTTGCGGAGCAGCAGCACGCTGCGCAGGTTACCAGACGCGTGAGCAGGTCAACGAGCGGACGGTTCACCCGCGCTGCTAGACTGCCGCCAACCTCAGCTCCGGGCCCGCAACATTGAACAAGCTGCCGGAACTCTTCGCCAACAACCGCCGCTGGGCCACCGCCACCGAGCAGCGCCACCCGGGCTTCTTCGGTGAGCTTTCTGCGCAGCAGTCGCCGCGGTACCTCTGGATCGGCTGCTCCGACAGTCGCGTCCCCGCCAACGAGATCGTGGGTCTCGCGCCTGGCGAGCTCTTCGTGCACCGCAACGTCGCGAACCTGGTGTTCCACAACGATTTCAGCTGTCTCTCGGTGCTGCAGTATGCGATCGACGTACTCGGCATCGAACACGTCATCGTCTGCGGGCATTACGGCTGCGGCGGCGTGACGGCTGCTTACGAGCAGCGGCCGCTGGGGCTGGTCGACAACTGGCTGCTGCCGATCCGCGACACCGCCCGTGCGTACGCATCGCAGCTGGCGGAATTGCCGACCGACCAGGATCGCGTCGACCGGCTGTGCGAACTGAACGTGCTGGCGCAGGCGCGCCGCGTTTGCCGCACGACGATCGTGCAGCAGGCCTGGGAGAAGGGGCGGTCGCTCGCCGTGCACGCCTGGGTCTATCGACTCAACGATGGATTGCTGCGCGACCTCGGCTTCTGCGCCACCGACCTCGTGACCGCCGACGCCGACTTTGAACGCACGGCGGGAACCGGCACCGGTCGCTAGAACCTGCAGGCAACGAGCCCGTGACCATCAATCTCAACCTGCTCGCCACGCTGGCCCTCGCGACGGCGCTGTTCTTCGTCGGCCAGCTGATCGTGGCGCGTTCGACCCTGTTGCAGCGTTACAGCATTCCAGTGCCGGTCGTCGGCGGGTTCCTGTTCGCGGTCGCGCTTGCGCTTGCCGGGCTGGTCACTCCCGTGCAGTTCACCATGAACGAGTCGCTCAAGGACCCGCTGCTGCTCGCGTTCTTCGCCACGCTCGGTCTCGGCGCCGACGTGCGCTCGCTGGCCCGCGGTGGCCGCAAACTCGCGATCCTGCTGGTGCTGTTTGTGCTGCTGATGGTGATCCAGAATGCGATCGGCATCACGATGGCTCGGCTGCTCGACCTGCATCCGCTGGTCGGCCTGCTCGCGGGATCCATCTCGTTGACGGGCGGCCATGGCACAGCGGCGGCCTATGCCACCAGCTTCAGCGCGACGCGCAACCTGCAGGGAGCGATGGAACTCGGCATGGCTGCGGCGACGGCGGGGCTGATCCTCGGTAGCCTGTTGTCGGGACCCGTGGCGGAACGGCTGATGAAGCGCGCCAGGGCGCGGGCTTCGAGCGCGTCCGGTCAGGCTGTAACGCCCGAGACCACACCCGAGAATCCATTCGTCATGCCGATTACGACCGAGCAACTGCTGTTCGTGTTGCTCGTCTGCCTCGCCTGCATCGGGGTTGCCCACCACGTGCACGGACTCATGCAAGGCACGGGCATCCTGCTGCCGGATTTCCTGTGGGCGCTGCTGATCGGCATGGTCGTGCGTAACCTTGCGACGGTGTTCAAGATCGAGGGCATCAACGACCGTGCCGCGCAGGCGGTGGGTGGCGTGTCGCTCTCGCTGTTCCTGATCATGGCGCTGATGTCGATGCGTATCCTCGACCTCGCCACGCTCGCCGGCCCGATGCTGCTGATCATCGTCGTCAACGCGCTGCTGGCTGCAGCGTTCGCATACTTCATCACGGGGCGTGTGATGGGCAACGATTACGACGCGGCGGTGGTCGCCGGCGGCCACGTTGCAGCCAGCCTGGCGACTACGGCAGTCGCGATGTCGGTGATGCAGACGCTGACGCAACGCCACGGGCCGGCACCCTTTGCGTTCCTGTTGATTCCGATCGTGGGCGCGTTCTTCGCCGACATCGCCAACGCGGTCGTGCTGCAGGTGTACTTCGCGCTGCCGGGCCTGGGGTTCTGACCGTGCGATCGTTCTGGCGCAAACTGCTGCTGCTCACCGCCACGCTCGCGCTCGCCGGCTGCGCACGCGGGCCGGACGAGGCCGGTTTGCGGAGCGACGTGCAGGCGCAGCTCGACACGCTGTTCGGCAGCCGGCTGCTCGAGGTCAAGTCGTTGCGGCGGCAGGGCAGTGCGCCTCTCGTGCGCGCAAAAGATGGCAGATCGCAGGCGATCGTCTACTACAACGCGGTGCTCGCGTTCACGGCGCCGTACGATCCGTCCGACTGGAATGGCCTCAGCCCCGAACTCGTCGCCAACGCGCTCGGAGCCACGGATCAAGGTGTCACCGGGCTCGGCGCGGGACCCATGGCCGCAGGCGCGGAACTGCGCGCGTACGGGTCGATGGTCTATCGCCGTACGGACGACACGTGGCAGGCGTCGTTGCTGCCTCCGGCGGCCGCGAAGCCGGCCGTCAACGGCAGCGGCCCCGTGAAATCGACGGACCTGATCGAGCGACTTGCGGGCATCGTCAATACGACACCGGGACTGCACGATGCGGACGACGCCATCATTACCGAGGAACTCGACCAGGCGCTGCAGAACATCAAGCTGCGGCTCAATCGCGGGGAGCAAGGCTTCATCGTGGCCACCGGTCCCACGGGTGGCGAATACGCGCGCTTCATTGACTCGCTGCGGCCTCGGGGTGCGCCGTGGTCCGTTTCGCACGCCAACACACACGGCAGCGTGGCCAATGCACTCATGATCGATTCCGGCGAGGCCCGGTACGCGCTGGTGCAGAGCGACGTCGCTGCCGCAGCAGTCACCGGGCAGGCAGCGTTCGCCGCCTACGGTCCGCTGCGGCACCTGCGCGCCGTGGCAGCGCTCTTCCCCGAGCCCGTGCACGTCGTCATCCGCAGTGACGATGCCGACTCGATCCACTCCGTCAGCGACCTGCGAGGCAAACGCATTGCCGTCGGCAGTCGTGGTTCCGGCACGCGACAGACCGCGATGCAGGTGCTGCGCGCACACGACCTCGGCCATGGCGACTACGTCATCGTGGATGCCCGCAGCCCGGAGGAGGCACTGCAGCTGCTGGCGGACGGGCATGTCGACGCGGTCGTCGAGGTCGTGTCCGCGCCGTGGCGCCAGCTCGCAACGGCGGCGGCGCAGGTGCCGATGACCTTGCTGGCGCTCGATGCAGATGCAATGACGCGTGTGTCGGAGTCGGTGCCCGGCCTCGTGCCCCTCGCTATCCCCGATCGCACCTACCGCTTGCAGCAAGGAGCCGTCGACACGCTTGCCGCCACGGCGCTGCTCGTGGTGAGCGATTCCGTGCCGGACGCGTCGGTGCAGCAGGTACTCGATTTCCTGTTCATGAGCGGGCTCGCGGCCGACCGTGGCGTCAGTGCTTCGCGGCTGTCGCGCGAGCGCGCGTTGGCCGGCGTGACAATCCCGTTGCACGACGGTGCGGCAGACTACTTCGCCGCTTCCAGGGTGCCCGCAGTCGAATCGCCTGCGGCAGCGACGCAGTGACCCGGCACGCCGCGCCTCCGGGCGGGGTGGCGACGATGACTCCGGCGCGGCGTCTCAAGAACATCCTTGGCGGCTCGGCCGGCAACTTCGTCGAGTGGTTCGACTGGTTCGCGTACTCGGCCTTCGCCATCTATTTCTCGCGTGCGTTCTTCCCGGCAGGCGACCAGACGGCGCAATTGCTCGGTGCAGCGGCGATTTTTGCCGTCGGCTTCTTCGCGCGGCCCCTGGGCGCGCTGCTGTTCGGCAGCTATGCCGACCGTGCGGGTCGTCGTACGGCGCTCACGTTGTCCGTGGCGATGATGTGCGGCGGATCGCTGATGATTGCGCTGATCCCGACCGGGCTCGGCGTGCTGTCGCCGGCGTTGCTGCTCGTCGCGCGCCTGCTGCAGGGCCTGTCGGTGGGTGGTGAGTACGGTGCGTCCGCGACGTACATCAGTGAGATGGCGGAACGAACCCAGCGTGGCTTCTGGTCGGGGTTTCTCTACGTCACGCTCACCGGCGGCCAGCTGGCCGCGTTGCTGCTGCTGGTCCTGCTGCAGCGTGTGCTCACGGAGCAGCAGCTGTACGAATGGGGCTGGCGCATTCCGTTCGTCGTCGGCGCGGCACTTGCGGTCATCGTGTGGTGGATCCGCCGGGGCATCCACGAGACCCGTTCGTTCACGCACGCGTCTGCGCCGGACGAGGAGCGCGGCCAGGCGTGGGCCTTGTTCACCCGGTATCCGAAAGAGACCCTGACGGTCATGGCGTTGACGGCCGCCGGCGGACTCGGCTTCTACACCTATACGGCGTACATGCAGAAGCTGCTGATCAATAGCGCGGGGTTCTCGAAGACCGTGGCTTCGCAGGTGGTGACGCTGCTGCTCGCGACGTTCATGTTCCTGCCGCCGCTCGCCGGCTGGCTCGCCGACCGGGTCGGGCATCGACGCACGCTGCTCGCGTCATACGCGGGACTTGCCCTGGTCAGCGTGCCGATCCTCAGCGCGATCTCGACTGCCACCAGCGCCGTGACGGCGTACTTCCTGGGTCTGGTGCCGCTGGTGCTGTTGTCGGGCTACTGCGGGCTGAGCGCCATCTTCAAGGCGGAACTCTACCCGGTGCACGTGCGCGCTCTGGGTGTCGCAGTGCCTTACGCAATTGCCCAGGCGATCTTTGGCGGCAACGCGGAGACGACTGCGCTGTACCTGAAGCAGATCGGGCACGAGGCTGCGTTCTTCTG
>JAABQQ010000051.1 GCA_011391405.1 Gammaproteobacteria bacterium | reverse complement strand
GCCAAGGGCGAGGAGCGCAAGCCGGGCGCGGAGACGCTGTTCCGCGACACGCGCCCGAACGAACCGCTACAATTGTCCCCGGACCATCCCGGCTTTCACCTGATCCAGGAAATCCGCGACGAGGCCCACC
The DNA here is from genome assembly GCA_011391405.1 of Gammaproteobacteria bacterium. Lineage (GTDB taxonomy): Bacteria > Pseudomonadota > Gammaproteobacteria > Steroidobacterales > Steroidobacteraceae > RPQJ01. Next base: position 5,600 of record JAABQQ010000051.1, on the reverse strand, counting down.
GTTTCGCCATCGCCGGGCACCGGGCGCGGCGCGCCAAGGATCGCGGGCGCTCCAAGCTCGAGGACGTCGCCGGCATCGGACCGGTGCGGCGGCGCAAGTTGCTGGCGCAGTTCGGCGGGCTTGATGGCGTGATGGGTGCCACGATCGAAGACTTGTGCCGCGTCGATGGCATCAGCCGCAAACTGGCCGAAGAAATTCACCAACAACTTCATTCAAACTGAAGATGCCGCTCAACATTCCGAACCTGCTGACCTGGGCGCGTATCCTGCTGATCCCGGCGTTCGTCTGCGTCTTCTATCTGCCGGCGGACTGGCTGGAGCCCGGCCGGCAAAATCTGCTGGCGACGGTGTTCTTCGTCGTCGCCGCAGTGACGGACTGGTTCGACGGCTGGCTCGCGCGCAAGCTCGGGCAGATGACTTCCTTCGGCGCCTTCCTCGACCCGGTGGCCGACAAACTCATGGTAGCAGCCGCCCTCGTGGTACTGCTCAAGCTCGGCCGCGTGGATGCCATCGTCGCCTTCATCATCATCGGTCGCGAAATCACCATTTCGGCGCTGCGTGAATGGATGGCCAGCATCGGCGCCTCGAAGAGCGTTGCGGTTTCCTTCCTCGGCAAACTCAAGACCACCGCGCAGATGATAGCGATCCCCCTGCTGCTCTATCACGATCCGCTCGGCGTGCTCGACCCGCAGGCAGCCGGCACCTGGCTGATCTACGTCGCCGCCGTGCTCACGCTGTGGTCGATGGTCTACTACATGCGTATGGCATGGCCGGAGATCCTCGCCCGCACAAGCGGGAACGGCAATGGCGAGTGAATCGATAAAAATCTACGCGTCGCGTTGACACAATTCGAAAGGCCGATATAATTCGCGCCTGTTCTGCGGGAGTAGCTCAGTTGGTAGAGCGATACCTTGCCAAGGTATAGGTCGAGAGTTCGAGACTCTTCTCCCGCTCCAGAATTCTGGGGGAAAGCATTGCTTTCCCCCTTTTAGCTTCAAGATCCCGTCACACGGGCAGCGGCGCGGTAGCAAAGTGGTTATGCAGCGGCCTGCAAAGCCGTCTACGTCGGTTCGATTCCGGCCCGCGCCTCCAAAGATTTCTCCTCCCGCACGTTGCGCCGATTCCGGCAAACTGATGCCTGAGCCCGGATGGTGAAATTGGTAGACACAAGGGACTTAAAATCCCTCGGCGCAAGCCGTACCGGTTCGATTCCGGTTCCGGGCACCACTTACGCCGCCTTTATCCGACAGCCGTGATCGTACTCAACCTCATTTGCGGCACAGGCCACCGCTTCGAGGCCTGGTTTGCCTCGGCCGAGGCTTACGAGCATCAGGAGGCTCTCGGTTTGGTGGCCTGCCCGCACTGCCAGGACACGGAAGTCAGTCGGCTGCCGAGCGCCCCGCATGTGCGCCGCGCTGCGCCGGATGCGGCCACTCATCCCGACATTGCCGCACTCACGTCGCGGATGCTTGCCAGAATCGCGGCCGAAGCCGAGGACGTCGGCACGCGCTTCCCCGAGGAGGCACGCCGCATCCACTACCACGAGGCGGACGAACGCAGCATCCGCGGACAGGCCACCATCGCCGACACGCTGGAACTTCTGGGGGAGGGGATTGCGGTGTTGCCGCTGCCTTCGTCGGGGAAGAAGACAACCCACTAGAAAGCCACGGCACGGTGCTGGCGCTCGGCCGCCGATTCGGCAAGAATGGTGGCAACGTCGACATCTGAAAAACCCATCTGCAGTCGATCACCGTGATCAAGCACCTCCCGCGCACGCTCAAGATCGCCCTCGCCGCCGTCGGCGGCCTCGTGCTTGCATGGCTGCTGTTCGCCTGGCTCGCCCTGCCGCCGCTGCTGCAGTCACAGGCAACGCGATTCATCGCCGACAAGACCGGCCACCGGCTGCGGCTCGACGCGCCCGAATTCAACCCCTTCGAGCTGCGTCTGCGCCTGCGCAACCTCGCGCTGGAAGAACCCGGCGGCGCGCCGCTGCTGTCCTTCCGCGAACTCGAGGTGGATCTGTCCGCAGCCAGCATTACGCGGCGCGCCTTGGTCTTCGACGGCATCCGCCTCGAGCGGCCGGCGGCTACGGTGGTCGTGCATGCCGGCGACAAACTCAACTGGTCCGCCTTCGTCGACGCGCTGAAGAGCAAGGAGGACAAGCCGGACGACTCCCTGCCGCGGCTGGAGATCCGCTCCTTCGTGCTCGTCGGCGGGCAGATCGAGGTTGCCGACCAGCGCGGTGCCGGCGGATTCGCGCGCCGGATCGAACCCATCGATCTCGAACTCAAGGACGTTTCCACGCTGCCGAACGAAAAGGGCAGCATCCGCCTCGCGGCGCGCACGGGCGTCGGCGAACGGCTGCAATGGGAAGGCAGGATCGTCCTCAACCCGCTGGCCCTGAGCGGCAACATCAGCGTTGCCGACGTCGAGCTCTCCCGCCTGGCGCCGCTTCTGGGCGACGCTCTGCCGATCGCGCCGCCGCAGGGCAAGGTAGAGCTCGCGGCCGACTACCGCGTCACCGAGAGTACGAGCGGCGTCGACCTGGCGCTCGACCGCATTAACGCCAAGGTCACCGGCCTTCGACTGCAACGCGACGCGGAAGGGGGCTCGGCCATCACGGTCGAGACCATCGAGGCGCGCGACGGACACTTCGGACTTGCGCAGTCGAGCGCGACGCTGGGTAGCGTGACGCTGTCCACCATCGCCCTCGATTACAGCGGCAAGGCGGAGCAGTCGGTCAAACTCGGCAACCTCGCGCTCAGCGATTTCCGGCTCGATCTGGCCGGACGCAGCGCGACGCTGGCCCATGCGGCGCTCAGCGACGGCCGCATCGGGGCGACGCGCGACGCTTCCGGGCGCCTCGACCTCGTCGAGGGACTGAAGAAATTCCTGCAATGGCGCGCCAAGCCTGCCGCGTCGGCGGCCGAAGGGGAGGGCGGCGGACCACCCTGGCGCTACCGCATCGACAAGGCCGAACTGGCCGGCTTCACCGCTACCTTCCGCGACGAGTCGCTCACGCCTGCCGCGGAAATCGCCATCGTGGACATTGGCGCGTCGATCGAGGGCATCAGCGAGGATCTACAGGCGCCGCGCCCCATCACGGCTTCCTTCAAGGCACGGGACGGCGGTCGCTTCGAGGCCGGGGGCACCGTCGCGCCCGTGCCGTTCGTGGCCGACATCCAGGTCAAGCTCAGCGATCTGGCGCTGATGCTCGCACAACCCTACGTCACGGCAACGACGACCGTCGATCTTCGTGGTGGAAGCTTCTCGACCGCGGGGCGCGCCACGTACGACGCGCGCGGTCCGGCTTACCGCGGCGGCTTCGCGCTGCGCGACCTGCGGGTCAACGAAGGGGGCAGCGACCGGGTTTTCCTCGCCTGGAAGTCCTTGCGGACAGGCAGCCTGCAGGCAACGCCGGCCCGCCTCGACATCAACGAACTGGTGCTCGATGGCCTCGACACCAATATCGTCATCGAGCAGGACAAGTCGGTGAATGTCACCAAGATCATGAAAAAGCCGGCGGCTGCAGCCGAAGGACGGGCCGCACCGGCTCCAGCGGGCGGGAGCAAGTTACCGGAACCGCCACCCGTCGCAGCCGCCCCGGACGAGCGGAAGGCGCGGGACTTCCTGATCAATATCGACCGCCTGCGCATTGCCAATGGCGAGATGGATTTCGCCGACCATTCGCTGCTTCTTCCGTTCGGCACGCGGATCGTCAAACTGAACGGCGCTATCAACGGCCTGTCGTCGCGCCCGGATGCACTCGGGCAGGTCGAGGTCGATGGGCAGGTCGACGACTACGGTCTCGCGCGCATCTTCGGGCAGGTCAACCTGTTCAATCCGGCCGATTTCACCGACCTCAAGGTCGTGTTCCGCAATGTCGAGATGACGCGGCTCACCCCCTACACGGCGACCTTTGCCGGCCGCAAGATCGATTCCGGCAAGCTTTCGCTCGACCTCGAATACAAGATCGTCAAGCGCCAGCTTCTGGGGGACAACAAGATCGTCATGGACAGGCTCGTGCTGGGCGAACGCGTGGAGTCCCCGGGGGCAAAGAATCTGCCGCTCGATCTGGCCATCGCCATTCTGCAGGACTCGGACGGGCGGATCGATCTTGGTCTGCCTGTAGCGGGAAGCCTCGACGATCCGCAATTCAGCTACGGTCAGATCGTCTGGAAGGCCATTGTCAACGTGCTGACCCGGATCGTGACGGCGCCGTTCCGGGCGCTGGGTGCGCTGTTCGGCGGCGGCGAACAGTTCGACAGCATTGTTTTCGAGGCCGGCAGCCCAAGGCTTACGCCGCCCGAACAGGAAAAGCTGGTGCGGCTGGCCGGTGCCCTCAACAAGCGCCCAGGACTGGTGCTTGCGGTGAATGGCACCTATTCGCCGGCTGATCGCCTGGCGCTGCAGGATCTCCAGCTGCGGCGCAGTGTGGCGCTTCGCGCCGGCCAGTCCGTCGAAGGCCAGACGGATCCGGGGCCGTTGTCGGCACGGCAGCCCAAGGTGCAGGCTGCATTGGAGAGCCTATTCAGCGAACGCTTCGGAGGCGGCGAGCTTGCGGCGCTCAAGGACGGCTACCGTCGCGCCAACCCCGGGCAACTCGAGGAGAGCGCGACGGGCAAGATGGTCTCGCAGTTGGCGAGCCTGGTTCGCGAGCAGCGCACGTTGGGCGAAGGCGAGGTGGAGAAGCTCAAGGGCGTGGACTTCCATGCCGAGCTCTTCCTGCGGCTGCGCGAGCGCGAAGTGGTTGGTGACGACCGCTTGGTCGATCTCGGAAAGCAGCGCGGTGAATTTGTCGTATCCAGCCTGCGCTCGGCGGGTGGTCCAGCCGAACGCGTCGAGTTGGGAGCACCTGAGAGGCTCGAGGGCGATCCCACGGCCAAGGACATCCCCGTGAAGATCATTCCCGCCACTGCGCGCAAGGGCTCTTCCTGAAGGAACGGGGAGGCCGACGTCCGACAGGAGCCCGGATCGGTTTCGGTGTTGTTCGCCACCGATTATAATATTTTACATAATACACATTATGCGGCACTAATGATCTGGCTCGAGAAATGCAAGAAGCCCGTTTTGGCGTTTCCGCCGAACGGGCTTCCTGGGCCGCTTTGCTCCACTTCTAACGCGCCGGCAAGCTGTCGAACTCGGCGCTGCCATTCAAGGCTGGGGCCTTGAGAGCCCCTGGTCATTGCTGGGTGGCTTACATCGGTGTCCTTGGTTCAGCGCTAGGTTCCTCCGTGGTTTGCCTTCGTGTCGAACGCGATTCGACTCTATGCCTGCGCCAGACGAATGTCAATTCTCCTTCCCGGCCGGCAGACTTGTCGTGGCTCGGCGCCGTGAGCCTTTCTCCAGCGAAAACAGCAAGATGTAGTTGGCGACGGCCGTGTGCTTGTTGTCCAGCGCGATATCAAGGGCCGTACGATCCTTGCGGTCGAGAAGGCTCAGGTCGGCGTTCATGCCGACCAGCCACTGCACGACTTCAAGATGGCCGGCCCTTGCCGCGAGCATCAGTGCCGTCTGGCTGTTGGGGGCGCGGACATTGATCCCGGCGCCTCGGGACAGAAGGTACTTGGCGACTTCGAGATGACCGCCGAAGGCGGCATA
>JAABQQ010000050.1 GCA_011391405.1 Gammaproteobacteria bacterium | reverse complement strand
CCTCATTGCCCAGGATTCGCTGTAACTCGAGCACGCCTTTACGTGGCACGATGACCTGTTGCCCTGCTTTTCCACCCTCGGCCAGCTCAACCTCGCACAATGCCAGTCGATGACCGTCAGTCGCGACAGCTCGCAGCATTTTCGCCGAAGTTTCAAGCAAAAGACCATTCAAGTAGTAACGGACATCCTGCTGCGCCATCGAGAAGTGGGTCTTGTCGAGCAGCCGCTTGAAGTCCTTCTGCGGCAGCTGCAGGGTCTGCTCCGCGTTGATCTCCTCCACGGTGGGGAACTCTGCCGCCGGGAGCGTGGTGAGCGTGAAGCGGCTCTTGCGAGCGCGTACGAGCATCCGCTCGCCTTCCTGCGTGAGCGTGATCTCGGTGCCTTCCGGCAACCCACGACAGATGTCGAGCAGCTTCCGTCCGGGGATCGTGATCTCACCGCCTCGCTGCACGTCCACGTCGGACGTGGCCACGAGCTCGACTTCGAGATCCGTCGCCGTGACCGAGAGCTTGCCGCCTTTGGCCGTTACCAGCACGTTCGCCAGGATCGGCATCGTCTGCTTGCGCTCGACGACGCCAATGACGGCCTGCAGCGGGCTCAGGATCGCTTCGCGCTTCGCGATGATCTTCATCTTCTATAGTTCCGGAGTCTTTATATAAGAGATCTATTGTTATGACTTTTAGCACAGCGCATGTCTGTGCAAAACCTCAGTTTCCCCAATGGCAGCGCAGGTTTGCAGACAGGGTCAGCACCCCTCGCAACGCACGCAAGCCCTGTCCGCAGCCTGTGGATGAAATGTGGAGTACTCGACCTCCGTTTTCATCCACAGGTTAATCATGTCATCCCGCAAGCGTTCTCAACAGGTTTGAATAGTCCTCGTTGAGCCGCTGCTGCGACGTTCGCAGTTCTTTCATGACGCGGCACGCATGCAGCACCGTCGTGTGATCACGACCACCGAACGCGTCGCCGATTTCCGGCAAGCTGTGATTGGTGAGTTCCTTCGACAGCGCCATCGCCATCTGCCGCGGCCGCGTGATCGAGCGGCTGCGTCGGCGCGACAGCAGGTCCGCCACACGGATCTTGTAGTACTCCGCGACCGTCTTCTGGATGTTCTCGATCGTGACCAGGCGCTCCTGCAGCGCAAGCAGGTCCTTGAGCGCTTCCTTCGCAAAATCCAGCGTAATCGGCCGTCCCGTGAATTGCGAGTTGGCGATCACGCGGCGCATTGCGCCTTCGAGTTCGCGCACGTTGGAGCGGATGCGCTTGGCGACGAAGAACGCGACCTCTTCCGGCAGCTCGACGCCGCTGGCGGCAGACTTGCTCATCAGGATCGCAACGCACGTTTCGAGTTCCGGCGGCTCGATCGCCACCGTGAGTCCCCAGCCGAAGCGCGACTTGAGACGCTCCTCGAGGCCTTCGACTTCCTTCGGATAGCGGTCGCAGGTGAGGATCACCTGCTGCTGCCCTTCGAGCAGCGTGTTGAACGTATGGAAGAACTCTTCCTGCGAACGTTCCTTGCCGGCGAAGAACTGGATGTCGTCGATCAGCAGCGCGTCGAGCGTGCGGTACGCCTGCTTGAACTCGTTGATCGTGTTGTGCTGCAGCGCGCGGACCATGTCACCGACGAAGCGCTCGGAGTGCACGTAGGCGACTTTCGCATCCTTGTTGCGCGCGCGGATCTGGTTGCCTACAGCGTGCATCAGGTGGGTCTTGCCGAGGCCGACGCCACCGTAGATGAACAGCGGGTTGTAGGCCCGCCCCGGGTTTTCGGCGACCTGGACCGCGGCCGCGCGTGCCAGCTGGTTGCTCTTACCCTCGACGAAATTCGCAAACGTGAACTCGGCATTCAGCCGGCCGCCGAACTGGGGCAGGGGATCGATGGTGCGGCGGAGTACGTTACCGTGTTGCGGTTCGGCCTGGCTCGTGGACCGAGCTGCAGGCCGCGGTTGCACCGGCAGGCCGATGCCCTCTGTCATCTGGGTCGGAGTGGGGAGCGGTTGCCGCCTGGACCCAATTTCCACGGTGACTTGTGGGACCGGGGCAGGGACCAGTTCGTCGACGAGCTCACTGATGCGCGCGGTGCAGTTCTGATTGACCCAATCGACGACGTACCGGTTGGGCGCCAGCAGTCGCAGCCGGTCACCGTCCTCGACGGCCTGCAGCGGGCGGATCCAGGTGTTGAAGGCCTGTTCCGGGAGTTCCGCCTCGAGCCGGCGGAGGCATTGATGCCAGAGCGAAATCTGCACGAACCGACGGGCCTTTCTCAGGGACGGTGAGCGCTTGCGAGCGGGAAGGGGCGGCGAGTGTATACCGGCTCCCAGCCTGTGGATATCTGCGGTTGAGGTTGACTCCGGCGGGGTCCGTGCGTATTCTTCCCGGCCCTTTTAGGGCCAGTGCATGTTGTTGTTTCTGGTCCTGTTTTCCGGTCCTGTTCAGGACATCTTCGGAGCCGACGATGAAGCGCACTTTCAACCCGAGCAACCTGCACCGCAAGCGAGTCCACGGCTTCCGTGCGCGCATGGCCACCAAGGGCGGTCGTCTCGTCCTCGCCCGTCGTCGCGCCAAGGGCCGCAAGCGTCTTGCGGTCTGACCGTTCTCACGACCAGTAACGATCGCACGCCTGTCTCGCGACGCTTTCCGCGCGCGAGCCGCCTGACCGACAAACCCCAGTTCGACGCCGTTCACCGGCAAGGTCAGCGGTCTTCCGATGCGCTGTTCCTCGTGATCACTCGTCCCAACGAAGCGGGCCAGGCCCGGCTTGGGCTCGCCGTCGGCATCAAGGCCGCGGGCAACGCCGTCAAGCGCAATCGCATCAAGCGCCTCGCGCGCGAATCGTTCCGCCACCGCCAGCACGAACTGCCGGCCCTGGACGTCGTCGTCAACGCGCGACCTGCCGCCACCAAGAGCAGCAGCGTCGAGATCCGCGCGAGCCTGCAATCGCACTGGGATAGGATCGTGCGACGATGCGTCCGCTCCTGATCGCCTTCATCACGTTCTACCGGTGGTTCATCAGCCCGTTGCTCGGGCCGAACTGCCGCTTTTATCCCACGTGTTCCTGCTACGCGCAGGATGCCATTCAACGTCACGGGGCGCTGCGCGGTTCGTGGCTCGCGGCGCGTCGCATTGGACGCTGCCACCCCTGGAATCCCGGCGGCTACGATCCCGTGCCCGAATGCACGCATACACCGCCCGACCACACGGATAAGCGACCGAGTCATGGATAACCCGCGCCTGTTTCTCTGGATTGGCCTCGCACTGCTCGCGTGGATGAACATCATCCAGTGGGACCGCGATTACGGTGCCCAGTCCGCTGCGACCACCGCGACTACGGCGTCGAGCGCTACGTCGCCCGCCGTGGCGCCCGCAGCGCCGGGCGCGGCCGCATCGAGCTTGCCTGCGCTGCCGTCAGCCACTGCGCCGGCCGTGGCCGCTCCTGCCGCTGCAACGCAGGCGACGGTGACCAGTGCAGTCGCCACCGCAGCCCCCAGTGTCCGTGTCGTCACCGACGTGATCGACATGGACATCAGCCTGCAGGGCGGCGACCTGCTCCGCGCCGACCTGCTGCAGTACCCGCGCGACAAGAAGCCGGGCAGCCCCGCGGTGCGCCTGCTGTCGACCGACGACGCGACGTACGGCGTCGTGCGCAGCGGATTGCGCGCAGCCGACGGCCGTGCCGAACCCACGCACCTTGCGCTGTACACCACGCCTGCCAGCGAATTCCGTCTCGCGCCGGGCGCGCAGGAACTGCGCGTGCCGTTGACGTGGACGGACGGGCAGGGCGTCACCGTCACGAAGACCTACGTCTTCAAGCCGGGCCAGTATGCCGTCGACGTCATCTATGACGTGCAGAACGCTTCGGGCGCCGACTGGAAGGCGGCCTCGTACGTGCAGTTCGCGCGTCATGTGTATTCGCAGAGCCGGTCGATGTTCGACGTCGAGAGCTATGCGTTCCGCGGTCCGGCCGTGTACGACGGCGAGAAGTACCAGAAGTTAAGCGTCGACCCGGAGGACGAGGCGTTCAGCCAGGCGTTCGCCGATGGCTGGATGGCCGAAATGCAGCATCACTTCGTCGCGGCTGCCGTGCCGCCGAAGGGCGAGACCTATGACTTCACGCAGCAGCTCGAAGGCGACCACTCGCTCGTGAGCTATCGCGGCCCGCTGAAGAGCGTGCCGGCCGGCGCCAGCGCCACCTTCAGCGAGACGGTCTTCGTCGGTCCGAAGCTGCAGGAGCAGCTGCAGAAGGCCGGGCCGAAGCTCGAGCTCACGGTCGACTACGGCAAGCTCACGATCCTCTCGAACCCGCTGTTCCACCTGCTGCAGTGGGTGCACAAGTACGTCCAGAACTGGGGCGTCACGATCATCATCGTGACGATCCTGCTGAAGCTGCTGTTCTACAAGCTCACCGAAAAGAGCGGCCGCTCGATGGCGAAGATGCGTGCGATCGCACCGCGCATCAAGGCGATCCAGGAGCGCTACAAGGACGACCGCGAACAGCTCGCGAAGCAGACGATGGAGCTGTACAAGCGCGAGAAAATCAACCCGGTCGCGGGCTGCCTGCCGATCCTCGTGCAGATTCCCGTCTTCCTCGCGTTCTACTGGGTCCTGCTCGAGAGCGTCGAGATGCGCCAGGCGCCGTTCTTTGGCTGGATCCAGGACCTGTCGTCGAAAGACCCGTATTTCATCCTGCCGATCCTGATGGGCTTCGGCATGTTCGCGCAGTTCAAGCTGAACCCGGCGCCGCCCGATCCCATGCAGGCGAAGATGTTCGCCTTCATGCCAGTCATCATGACCGTGATGATGGCGTGGTTCCCGGCGGGGCTGGTGCTGTACTGGCTCACGAACACGCTGCTGTCGATTGCGCAGCAGTGGCAGATCAACCGGGTCGTGCTGGCCGAGGCCAAGAAGAGTGGCTCCGCGGCTTGACCCTTTTTCGCCTCGCGCGCGGCAAATAGACGCGCGCGGGTTGCAGGCGATCGATCCGGTACCTTTCCCCGAGCTTGGAAAGGCAGACACGCGCGGGTGGCAAGCGGTCGATCCAGTCGTTCTTCCCGAGCTTGGTAAGGCAGACACGCGCTCGGGAAGAACGACTGGATCGACCGCTTGCGAGGCCGCACCAGGGCTCGTTTTCGGCGCGCCGAAAACAGCGCACAGCGCAAGCAACGTCACCACCGTATCCACGGTAAGCTCTGTTGCAAACGCATCAAATCGGCCTAGAATGTGCGCATGGAGCGCAATTCATCCAACCTGGCCCGCCATGCCGTGGCCGATGGCGCAAGCCTCAGCGCCGCCGGGGTCCTCGCCTCTGCCCTGGTAAAAGCGGGGAAGGAGCTGGGTCTGACGCAGTCTGAACTCGGTTCGATCGTCGGTCGGGACCGCACGGCGTTGAGCCGCGGCGCACTTGAACCGGGCACCAAGTCCGGCGAGCTTGCGCTGCTCCTGATCCGCGCCTACCGCGCCCTGTTCGTGCTCGTGGGTGGTGAACCCCGGCAGATGAAGCACTGGATGCACACCCACAATCATCACGTGGGTGGCGTGCCTGCTGAGCTCGTCCATTCCGTGCCCGGCCTGGTGCGCGTCGTCGAATACCTCGACGCCATCCGGGGCCGCGTGTGAGCGAGATCTGGGCGGCGTGTTCCGACCGCGCGGTGCCCGTTGTCCTGCAAGGCGACATCGTCCGCCTCGTCGAGAGCCAGGAACAGGTCGCGACGAATGCCCTCGTGCGCACCCATGCCGAACAGGCGTTGCTCGAAGACCTGATCGAAACCTCCAAGCCGAA
>JAABQQ010000049.1 GCA_011391405.1 Gammaproteobacteria bacterium | reverse complement strand
ACAGTCGTCTTGGAGAGGAGGTCGCCCGGCAGGATCACAAGGTCAACGCGATGGAAGTTGCGATCGATGAAGATTGCAGCCGCGTCCTCGCCACGCGTGCACCCACCGCCTCGGACCTCCGCCTGATCGTGGCGGTCATCAAGACCATCACCGACCTCGAGCGCATCGGTGACGAGACTGAAAAACTCGGGCACGCCGCAGCGCGTCTTTCCAAGTCCGATCGCACGGCTGATCGCTATCGCGAACTGAAGCACATCGGCGAACTCGTTGCCGACATGGTGCATGGCGCGCTCGATGCCTTCGCCCGTCTCGACACCGAGGCGGCTCTCAGCGTGGCCCGCCGTGATCGCGTGATCGACGAAGAGTACGAGGTCCTGCAGCGCCAGTGCATCACGTTCATGATGGAAGACCCGCGGGCGATCCGCCGCACGCTGGACATTCTGAGCCTCGCGCGCGCACTCGAGCGCGTGGGCGACCACGCCAAGAACATCTGCGAATACGTGGTCTACATGGTGCTGGGCAAGGACATCCGCCACCTGTCGATCGAGGACGTCGAGCGCCATGTCCTGGCGGCTCGCGTGTCCAAGCAGGTCGACGGGGGCTGAACGTCCCGTTCCCGGGACGCGGAGCGTGCGTTTGAACCTTACCTTCGATTCCCGGCAGCCCTGGTGGCTGCAGACCCGCACGCTGAATCTGGCGGGATTCCTCTGGTGTGCCGGCCTCATGGCCTACGCGCTGTTCGTCCAGTACGGACTGCGCGAAGAACCGTGCCCGCTGTGCGTCCTGCAGCGGGTCGCGGTGATCTTGGCGGGAGCGCTTTTCCTGCTCACGTGGCTGCACAACCCCGCCAGCGTCGGGATTCGGCGCGTCTACGGCGCGCTGATCGTGTTCGCTGCACTGGCTGGTGTCGGCGTCGCGGCCCGTCACATTTACGTCATCAATGCTCCGGCAGGCGCGGTCGCGGAATGCGGCGCAAGTCTCGAGTACATGATGGACGTGTTGCCACTGCATGAAGTGCTGGGCAAAGTGCTGAGCGGGTCGGGGGAGTGCGCCAAGGTCACCTGGCGGTTCCTCGGATTCAGCATGCCGTTCTGGGTGCTGCTCAACCTGCTCGGGCTCGCCGCGATCGGCGTGCTCGCCAACTGGCGGAAGCGCTGAGTTCGCGTTCGCACGCCTCATTCGCTTCGGCGATGGGTGGTGCGAAGCGCTGGTGAAGGTCCTGGCGTCCGATCCGGCATGTCCTGTCGCGCTTGGAAAGGCAGACACGCGCGCGCCAGGACATGCCGGATCGAACGCCTGACGTCACGCGCCTGGGCGACTTTTCCGCGCAGCGGAAAAGGTCGCACGGCGCACGCAACATCACCGCGCTCCGAGCCAGATCCATGCCGCTTCACCTTCTTGTGGGCTGCCCGCAGTGCGCACCCCGCCTGACGCTTGGCGCTGCTTACCAAAAGCGATTGATCCGGGGCCTTCCCCCGAGCGCGTGTCTGCCTTTCCAAGCTCGGGGGAAGGCCCCGGATCGGTCGCTTGCAACGAGCGCGTGTCGTCAGGTCAGCAGCAGTTCCATGATCCGCTCGTAGGCGAGGCTCAGCGTATCGATGTCCTCGATCCGCACGCACTCGTTCACCTTGTGGATCGTTGCGTTGATGACGCCGAGTTCCACCACCTGCGCACCGGTCGGCGCGATGAAACGCCCATCGGAGGTGCCGCCGGTGGTCGATAGTTCAGGCTCGCGTCCCATGGTCTCGCGCACGGCCTGCTGCACCACTGCGGTCAGCGTGCCGGGGCGCGTCAGGAAGGGAAGGCCGGAGACGAACCACTCCAGCGAATATTTCACACGGTGACGGTCGAGCACTGCCAGCACCCGCTGCTGCAGCTTTTCGACGGTCTGTTCCGTCGAAAAACGCAAGTTGAAGCGAGCCTTCAATTCGCCGGGCACGACGTTGGGCGCGCCGGTGCCGGCCGAGATGTTCGAAACCTGGAACGTGGTCGGCTGGAAAAAATCATTGCCTTCGTCCCAGTGCGTTGCGACCAGTTCCGCGAGCGCGGGCGCGAAACCGTGGACTGGGTTGTCGGCGAGGTGCGGGTAGGCGATGTGACCCTGTACGCCGTGCACCGTCAGGCGACCGGAGAGCGAGCCGCGACGTCCCACCTTGACGGTGTCGCCAAGCACGTCGGTGCTGGTCGGCTCGCCCACGATGCACCAGTCGATCTTCTCGTGGCGCGCTTCGAGCACCTCCATCACCTTGCGCGTGCCGTCGACCGATGGGCCTTCCTCGTCGCTGGTGAACAGGAACGCGAGCGAGCCCGCGTGGTTCGGATGCTGCGCGATGAACCGCTCGGTGGCCGTCACCATGGCAGCGAGGCTGCTTTTCATGTCGGCGGCACCGCGCGCATACAGCACGCCATCGACGATCACGGGCTCGAAGGGATCGGTGCGCCAGTCCACGCGCGGACCGGTCGGCACGACGTCCGTATGACCGGCAAAGCAGAGCACCGGGCTCCCATTGCCGCGTCGTGACCAGAGATTTTCAACCGGACCGAAACGCAGCCGTTCGTTGCTGAACCCGAGCGGCTCGAGTCGGGCGCAGATGACATCCATGCAACCGTGATCCTCCGGGCTCACGGAGGGTCGGCGCAGCAGGTCTTCGGTCAGGGCAAGGGTCGGGGACATTGCGCTGGGTTCGCCTTTGGAATCGGTGCAGGACCCGGGCCGGGTCCGGCATTAAAGCCATAGAAGCTCGTCGGATCAAGCACTTGCGACAACATCGCGTTTGTCACATGGCTGTCACAGTGGAGCGGCAGACTGCGCGCCATAGACAGGGGCCTCCGCCCCTGGATCGACCCACAGCAGAGGATGCCTTTCATGAAGCTTTCCTGGCAGCAGATCACTCTACCGGCCCTCGCACTCGGCCTTCTGGCCTTCGGCGCGCCTGGCCGCGCGCAAGCGCAGGCCGCGATCAAGATCGACGGCTCCAGCACAGTGTTCCCGATCTCCGAGGCTTTCGCTGAAGAGTTCCAGATCCAGAAGCGCGGCAAGGTCCGCGTCACGGTCGGCGTTTCGGGCACCGGCGGCGGTTTCAAGAAGTTTTGCCGCGGCGAGACGGACATGGCGAACGCCTCGCGGCCGATCCTGACCGCAGAAATGGAAGCCTGCCGCAAGGCCGGCATCAAGTACATGGAAGTGCCAGTGGCGTTCGACGCGCTGACGGTTGTGATCAATCCCGCCAACACCTGGGCGAAATCGATGACCGTGGCCGAGCTCAGGAAGATGTGGGAACCGGCTGCGCAGGGCCGGATCATGAGCTGGAACCAGGTCAACCCCAAGTTCCCGAAGGAAAAGCTGATGCTGTTCGGGCCGGGCGCCGACTCGGGCACGTTCGATTACTTCACCGAGGCCGTGGTTGGCAAGGCCAAGTCGAGCCGCGGTGATTTCACCGCGAGCGAAGACGACAACACGCTGGTGCAGGGTGTGGAGAGCAACAAGAACGCGCTCGGCTACTTCGGCTACGCCTACTACGCCGCACACAAGGACAAGCTGACGGCAGTCGCGATCGACAACGGCAAGGGTCCTGTCAGCCCCAGTCTCGAGAACGTGTCCAACGGCACCTACAACCCGCTGTCGCGCCCGCTGTTCGTCTACGTGCGTGACACGTCGGCCAAGCGTCCCGAGGTCCGCGAGTTCGTGCAGTTCATGTTGACGAACGGCAACCTGGTGGGCGAAGTCGGCTACCTGCCGTTGCCGAAGGCGTCCTATGACCTCGCCTGGAAGCACTTCCAGAGTGGCAAGCTGGGCACGGTTTTCGGCGGCGTGCCCAAGGTCGGCGTGACCATCGAACAACTGCAGGCGATGGAAGGTAAACTCTAACCGGGAAATCCGGGGAGAGGCCGGGCCGGGATCGCAAGGTTCCGGCCCGTTCGTGTCTGACACAGAGCGCCTGTGGGGCGCCGGATTGGGGAAGGGCTCATGTCGGCAACGGCGACAACTCGTTCGACTGCGATGGGGAAGGGGGCGTTCTCCTCGCTCGCTTACCGCAAGAACCGTGATCGTGCCATCGAGCTGATCCTGCTGGCGTGCGCGCTGGTGGCGGTGTTCACGACTGTCGCGATCGTATTCATCCTGGTCTACGAGTCAGCGGCCTTTTTCGAGCACGTCTCGATCAAGGACTTTCTGACCGACACGCAGTGGACGCCACTGTTCGACGACGCCCACTACGGCATCATGCCGCTGGTTTCCGGCACGCTGACGGTGACGTTTGTCGCGCTGCTGGTCGCCATCCCGCTCGGCACGATCATTGCCATATATCTCTCGGAGTTCGCGACGCACCGCATGCGCGAGACCGTGAAGCCGATCCTCGAGCTGCTCGGTGCGGTTCCCACGGTGGTCTACGGGTACTTCGCGCTGCTGATGGTGACTCCCTTCCTGCAGAAGCTGATCCCCGACCTGCCTGGCTTCAACATGTTGAGCGCAGGCCTCGTGATCGGCCTGATGATCGTGCCGTACGTGGCGTCGGTCAGTGAAGACGCGATGCGTGCCGTGCCGCGCTACATGCGCGAGGGGTCCTATGCCATGGGTGCTACCAGGCTTCAGACCGCATTGCGCGTGGTCGTGCCGGGCGCGCTCTCGGGCATCGCTGCGGCCTATATCCTGGGGATCTCGCGCGCCATCGGCGAGACGATGGTGGTCGCGATCGCGGCTGGCATGCAGCCGACGCTGACGTTCAACCCGACCGAGCCGGCGGCGACGATCACCGCTTACATCGTGCAGGTCAGCCTCGGCGACCTGCCGCACGACAGCATCGGCTACCAGAGCATTTTCGCCGCGGGCCTGGTGCTGATGCTGATGACACTGGTGTTCAATCTCATCGGCTTTTTCCTGACCCGCAGGTTCCGGGAGGCCTACTGAGATGGCTGCAGTAATGACCATCGAGGAACTCCGCCGCGGGCTGTCGAGGCGCAAGAACCTCGACAAGCTGTTCGTGGTCGTGGGGCTGCTGATCATGATGAGCTGCCTCGGCGTGCTCGCGCTCCTCTTCCTGGACCTCGTGCGCGACGGGGCGTCGCGCTTTGGCTGGGACTTCCTGTCGCAGTTCCCGTCACGCAAAGCGGAACGTGCGGGCATCCTCTCGGCTTTCGTCGGCACCTCGATGATCATGCTGGTCACGGCCGTCGTCTCGCTGCCGGTGGGGGTTGCCGCGGGGATCTACCTGGAGGAATACGCGCCGAAGAACTGGTTCACGGGAATAATCGAGATCAACGTGACCAATCTGGCGGGCGTCCCCTCGATCGTCTACGGTCTGCTGGCACTCGGCCTGTTCGTCTACCAGTTCGGTTTCGGCCAGAGCGTGTTGTCGGCCGGTCTCACGCTGGCGCTGTTGATCCTGCCGATCATCATCGTCGGGACGCGCGAGTCGCTGCGGGCCGTGCCGAAGGCGATTCGCGAAGCGGCCTATGGGCTCGGCGCGACGCGCTGGGAAGTCACCAAGGATCACGTGCTGCCGTATTCCACCGGCGGTATCCTCACCGGCCTGATTCTCGGCCTGTCGCGTGCGATAGGCGAGACGGCACCGATCATCACGATCGGTGCACTGAGCTTCATCGCTTTCCTGCCAAACTCGCCCATCTCCGGCGAGTTTCCGTTCCTCAACTGGGAGTGGCTCTGGAGCGAATTCACGGCAATGCCGATCCAGATCTTCAACTGGGTTTCCAGGCCTGACCAGGCCTTCCAGCAGAATGCGGCCGCTGCCGCCGCCATCCTTCTCGGCATGACTCTTGCGATGAACGCCATCGCGATCTACATCCGCTACCAATTCCGCAAGAAGATCAACTGGTGAGTGCCCCGACA
>JAABQQ010000048.1 GCA_011391405.1 Gammaproteobacteria bacterium | reverse complement strand
GAATCAGAGCCGCTCCTTCAGTAGACTGCGCGGCTCTCGGCGGGGCCTGCCCCGCCGCCCTCGCCTCCTGTCGGCTACCCGAGCCGGACATCGTCTGAAGGCTTGCGGCGCACTGGAATCGGGATGTAGCTCAGCCTGGTAGAGCACTACGTTCGGGACGTAGGAGTCGAAGGTTCAAATCCTTTCATCCCGACCATTATATCGAAATTTCTGCCCACAAATCAGTGGGTTACGAAATTAGAACAACCCCCTGATTGAGCCGGCGTGATACCCAGGTGGTGTACACATGGGGTCGTCGCGATCACTGCATCAGGTGTGCAGCGATTCTTCATAGGAAACGATCAGTTCGGGACCGGGGTACGAAGTGGTCCCTGGACGATCAGGCGATACTGTAGTGCCCCACCGTGAAACCGGACTCCTGAATCCATTTCCTCGCTTCAGCTACCGTCGGAAATATCTTCGCGACGTAGGGCGACACGCCGAGCGCATGGAATCGCTGCAGAGCTGCCAGGACGTTCTGCCGCGTGACGACTGCGGCAATCAACACCTGGTGGTTCGTAAACGCCGCACCGATCAGCACGCCGCTATTGATCAGCAGCTCCCTTTCGGTCGGACTGAAGTCGGTTGCGTCAGAGAAGTCGAGGATGTTGTAGCGATGTCGATCAAACCGCTCGTCCTTGCAAACTTCCTCAATGTGCCTGCGCATGTCCTCGCCTGTGACATTGCCGTAATAGCGTGAGTACACCCCATGCAGCTCCCAGCTGACTTCGTATGGCACTGATCTACCTCTGCCAGGCACCGGTCTTGATTACTGCGCGCGCTTTGCGCCGCCGAGTTCCACTGCCAGCTGAAAAATGTGGTCGAGTCCTTCGTAGAAGGAAGTGACCGGCAGGCGTTCGTTGAGGCCGTGCGCGTACATCTCGGAAGGCTTCGAAAACAGGCCAGAGCTCGCGAACGTCGGGATACCGGCCGTGCGATAGACCTTGCCGTCGGTGCCACCGGATTCGAGGTAGGGAACGACCGGCACGCCCGGATACTTGTCGTGCACCACGTGCGCGATGGCCTTCATCACGTCGGGTCGCATCTCGGAGACCGGACTTGCTTCCGGAGTGTCGATCGTAGTGACCTGCACACCGGCATCGGCGATCGCCGTCACCAACGCGTCACGCACTGTCTCGACGGGAACACCAGGGAAGATCCGGCAGTTGACGACAGCCTTCGCCTTTTGCGGTAAGGCGTTTTCGGCATGTCCCGCGTCGAGCATCGTCGCCACGCAGGTCGTGCGCGTCGTGCCCACGAACTCGGGCGACCTGGACAGCGTTTCTGCCGCGGCTGCGTCGGTGGGATCGGCGGCGAACTGCCGCAACGCGTCACCGACCGCGCCCGGCTGGGCCTGCCCCACGGCGCCGAGATACGCACGGGTCAGGTCGTTGGCCATCACCGGGAAGTGGTACGCCTCGACCTTGAGCATCGCGCGCGCCAGCTGGTAAATCGCATTGTCCGCGCGGGGGCGCGAACTGTGGCCGCCGGCATTGGTGACCGTCAGGTCGAAGGACGCGTACGTCTTCTCCGCTCCCTGCACCAGGTAGATGAGCGGCTTGCCGGTCGCGTCGTCCAGGAGGCCGCCGCCGGCATCCGTGTTGATGGCGAACTCGGCGTTGGCTACCCACGGATGGTCCGCGATGAGTTTCGTCGTCAACATGCCCGTTTCTTCATCGCCGACGAACGCGAAGACGAGATCACGCTCCGGCTGCAGCTGCGCTTCGTGCAGGCGCAGGATCGTCGACATCAACGCGGTGACGCCTGCCTTGTTGTCGCTGGTGCCGCGGCCGTAAAAGATGCCGTTCTCTTCGATCAGCGTGAAAGGACTGCGCGCCCAGTCTTCGGGGCGGGCATCGACGACGTCCATGTGCCCCGAGAACAGGATCGGCCTGCCGCGCTCCCGCCCCGGCACGCGCACGATCATCGCCTGCGCCTCGCCGGAATCGAGTGTCGTGATGTCGGATGCGGGGACGCCCGCCCTGGTCAGCACATCGCTCAGGTAAGCGACCATCGCCGGAACCTGCTTCTGGCCCTCGGCCGTGCGGAATCCGATGATGCGCGCGTAAATTTCCCGGGCCTGCGTTTCGTGCGCTGGCGTGTCCGCCACGACGGGCATCGAAGTCAACGCCAGGGCCACGAGCGTCAGGATCAGTCGCGTCATCGTTCTCTCTCCGGTTCAGGCAGGTCGCGAGCATACCTGACCAGGCGCGTTGCGCATCCGACCCTTTGGCCCTTGCCGGCTGCGCGGGTGCATACTCGACCGCTCGGTCGACGCCGGGCACCTGCCTGAATGTCGCCCGCGGATGGATGATTGGCAGAACATAACTACGGCAGGGGGATTTCATGACCTCATTCTTCAGGACATTGCTGATTGGAACGGTGCTCGCCATCGGCGGCACCGCAGTGACTTTGGCAGCCGACGCAGCGGACTCGGTAGTCGGCACCTGGAAACTGAACCTGGCCAAGTCCACGTTCAGTCCCGGCCCGGCGCCCAAGTCACAGATGCGGGCCTACGTGGCGACGGCTGACGGCATCGACATGATGTACACCGGAGTTGCTGCGGACGGCTCGGCCGTGAACGGAAAATCGACGTTCAAGTATGACGGCAAGGACTATCCGATCACGGGTTCGCCCGATTTCGACGTGCTGTCACTGAAGCGCGTCGACGCCACTACGATCGAGAGCACGCAGAAGAAGGCGGGCAAGACCACCGGCATGACGGTTCGCACGGTCTCAGGCGACGGCAAGGTTTTGACGCTGAAGAGCAAGGGAACGAGCGCCAAGGGCGACGCCTACGACAACGTGATGGTGTTCGATAAGCAGTAGACCGAAGCCAGGTCTGGAGCGCCTCGATCTGGATCGAGGCGTGTTCCGCTCCTGAGCGTGGCTAGGTATTGGGCAGGTCCTGGATGTCCGTGTTCTGCGACACCGCGATGTGCCACTTGCCTGCGCCGTCCAGCTTCAGCACGTGCACGAGAATGCCGCGCCTTCGTTCACCGATCTTCCAGCCCGGCGCGCCCGGATCTCCGGTCAGTACCCACGTGTCGTGAACGACGGCCACCGACGGCGCCAGCACGCGAACGTCCAGGTCTTCACTGACCAGCGTGGTCTGGCGCATGCGCGACTCATGTAACAGCACGTGCATTTCAGCGATCTGGCTCGCTCCCTTCCAGTGCATACCGATGACGTTCACGAAGTCCGCGTCGTCGGCATAAATATCTGCGAGACGCGTCATGTCATGGGTATTCCAGATGGAGACGAACTGCTCCGCCATGCGCGTAACGGACGATGCGACGCCTTCGTCGTGATTCATGACACCTGCCCGGATTGGAGTTACCTGCAAACGGGCGGTGAATCCGACGATGCCGGCAAACACAACCCATGTGCTTCTTATACGCCCATCCGCAGGTGATGCGGCGGGCCGCGGCCCAGCCCTAGGATTCGAGGCCCTGGGCCTCCAGGTATTCGTCGTAGGTGCCGGTGAAGTCGGTGACGCTGCCGTCGGGCTTCAGTTCGATCATGCGGTTGGCCAGCCCGCCCACGAATTCGCGGTCGTGGGACACGAAGATCAGCGTGCCCGGGTACTTCTCCAGCCCGATCTGCAGCGACTCGATCGTTTCCATGTCCATGTGATTGGTCGGCTCGTCCATCAACATCACGTTGGGCCGCGTCAGCATCAACTTGCCGTACATCATGCGGCCCTTCTCTCCGCCTGACAGCACCTTCACCTGCTTCTTGGTCTCGTCACCGGAGAACAGCAGGCGTCCCAGCGTGGCGCGCACGATCTGCTCGTCGTCGGCCTTGCCGGTCCAGGTGGACATCCAGGTGAGCAGGTCCGTTTTCTGTTCGAACTCCGCGCTCGGGTCCTGCGGCATGTAGCCGACCTGCGCGTTCTCGACCCAGGTAATAGTACCGCTCGTCGGAGTGAGGTCGCCGGCGAGGCAACGCATCAGCGTGGTCTTGCCGATGCCGTTCGGGCCGATGATCGCGACGCGCTGCTCGGCCTCGATCGTGAACTTGAGGTTGGTAAAGATGTCCTTGTCGGCGCCCGGGTAACGGAAGGTCAGGCCGTCGACCGTCACTGCCGAACGGTAGAGCTTCTTCGCCTGCTCGAAGCGGATGTACGGGTTCTGCCGCGACGACGGACGGATCTCCTCGATCTTGATCTTCTCCAGCTGACGCTTGCGCGACGTGGCCTGCCGCGCCTTCGAGGCGTTGGCTGAAAAGCGACGCACGAATTCCTGCAGGTCCGAGATCTGGGCCTTGGCCTTGGCGTTCGACGACTCGACGCGTTGGCGCGCCTGCACCGACGCGAGCATGAAATCGTCGTAGCTGCCCGGGTAGATCTTGAGCTGCTGGTAATCGAGGTCGGCGATGTGCGTGCACACCTGGTTCAGGAAGTGCCGGTCGTGGCTGATGATGATCATGGTCGCGTCGTACGCGTTGATCGTCCGCTCGAGCCAGCCGATCGAATGGATGTCGAGGTTGTTGGTCGGCTCGTCGAGCAGCAGCACGTCCGGCCGTGAAAACAGCGCCTGCGCCAGCAGCACGCGCAGCTTCAGGCCCGGCGGAATCTCGCGCATCGGCAGGTTGTGCTTCGATTCGTCGATGCCCGCGTCGATCAGGATCGCGCCCGCCCGCGCTTCAGCCGTGTAGCCGTCGTACTCTGCGACCTTGCCCTCGAGCTCGGCTGCGCGCATGTAGTCTTCGTCGGTCGCTTCGGCGTTCGCGTAGATCAGGTCGCGCTCACGCATGGCGGCCCACATTTCGGCGTGGCCCTGCATCACGACATCCAGCACGCGCTCGTCTTCGTAGGCGAACTGGTTCTGGTTCAGCTTGCCCATGCGCATGCCGGTCTGCAGCACGACGTCGCCGGAGCTCTGCTCCAGCTCGCCGCCCAGGATCTTCATCAGCGTGGACTTGCCGCTGCCGTTGGCGCCGATCAGCCCGTAACGGTTGCCGTCGCTGAACTTGACGGAGACGTGCTCGAACAGCGGCTTGGCTTCGAACTGGATCGAGAGGTTGGTCGTGGAAAGCATCAGGACGCCATGGCAGGAGGAGTGACGGGCGACGCAACGCTGCCGGCTCGCTGGCGCTTGGCCTCGCGGACGGCAAGCTCGAGCGCCTCGAGAAAGCGAGAACGATCACGCGGACCGAACGGCGGCGGACCGCCACCCACGCCGTACGCACGCAGGTCGGACATCAGTTCCCGGGTCGCCAGCGCATTGCCGATGTTGTCAGTGGTGAACGGCTTGCCCGCCGGTCCCAACACCCTTGCTCCCTGCTTGAGGCAGCGCGCGGCGAGCGGAATGTCAGCCGTCACGACGACGTCGTCAGCTGCCACCTGCTCGACGATCCAGTCGTCGGCGGCGTCGAACGCACCGGTGACCACCTGCATGCGCACGCGCGGTGCGCGGGGCAGCTGCAGCCAGGCATTGGCGACGAACGTGACGGGCAGCCCGTGCCGCTCAGCGACCTTCACGGCCTCTGGCTTGACGGGACAGGCGTCGGCATCGACGTATACGTGGGGGTCGGTCGGCATGGGGCCGCGCAGTTTAGCCGCTCGCGCCCTCGCTGGGGCGGCGATGCGTCCGGCCCGACCGGACCGGCTGTAATCGATTGCAAATCAACCAGTTAGCGACGCCAGCCTTGCTAGCTGAGGCACCGCTGACTGCGCCGCAGGCTAGACCGCGGCGATCACCTGGATCTCGACCTGGTACTGCGGGGCCGCGAGCTTCGCCTCGACCGTGGCACGTGCCGGCGTGTGACCCTGCGGCACCCAGGCGTCCCATGCGGAATTCATCTGCGCGAACGTACCGATCTCCGCGAGATAAATCGTGGCCG
>JAABQQ010000047.1 GCA_011391405.1 Gammaproteobacteria bacterium | reverse complement strand
GACCGACTCGTCACTTTTTGCGTCGGACTGGTGCCTTTGCCTTCCTGGCCGGCGACTTCACAACCTTGAACGGCTTGCGCGCAACCTTCCTCACCGCGACCTTTGCCTTGCGCACGGCGACCTTGGCCTTCTTCTTCACGACGACAGCCTTGACGACCTTGGCCTTCGTGACGCGACCCTTGAGCCGCTTGAAGATCGCCGCGCCGAGTTCCGCGGGCGAGCGCACCGTCGTGACGCGAGCCGCTTCGAGTGCCGCGAACTTGTCCGCCGCCGTGCCCTTGCCGCCCGAAATCACCGCGCCCGCGTGACCCATGCGTTTGCCCGGGGGCGCCGTGACGCCCGCGATGTAAGCGACCACTGGCTTCGTGACGTGCTTGCGGATGAACTCCGCGCCCGCCTCTTCGTCGCTGCCGCCGATCTCGCCGACCATGATGATGCCTTCGGTCTGCGGGTCGTCCTGGAACAGAGCCAGCACGTCGATGAAGTTCATGCCGCGGACCGGATCGCCCCCGATGCCGACGCAAGTGCTCTGGCCGAGGCCGACGTTGGTCGTCTGGAACACCGCTTCGTACGTGAGCGTGCCCGAGCGCGAGACGATGCCAACCTTGCCCTTCTGGTGAATGAAGCCCGGCATGATGCCGATCTTGCATTCTCCGGGCGTGATCACGCCGGGGCAGTTCGGGCCGACCAGTCGCGACTGCGAATCCTGCAGCGCCGCCTTGACCTTGACCATGTCGTTCACCGGAATGCCTTCGGTGATGCACACGATCAGTTCGATGCCGGCATCGGCGGCTTCGATGATTGCATCTGCCGCGAACGGCGGCGGCACGTAGATCATCGTGGCGTTGGCTGCGGTCTTCGCCACGGCATCGCGCACGGTGTCGAACACCGGCAGGCCGAGGTGTTTCTCGCCGCCGCGGCCCGGCGTGACGCCGCCGACCAGCTTGGTGCCATAATCGAGGCAACCCTGCGAATGGAACGTGCCCTGCTTGCCCGTGAAACCCTGGCAGATCACGCGCGTGTTCTTGTTGATCAGGATCGACATGGGTTACTTCCTCGCAGCGGCCGCGACGACCTTCCTGGCGGCATCGGTCAGGTCGGTGGCAACGATCAGGTCCAGCCCGCTCTCGGCGAGCAGCTTGCGGCCCTGCGGCGCGTTGGTGCCTTCGATGCGGACGACGACCGGCAGGTGCAGGCCGAGATCGCGCGCGGCGCCAATGACGCCTTCGGCGATCATGTCGCAGCGAACGATGCCGCCGAAGATGTTGACGAGGATCGCCTTGACCTTCGGATTGGTCAGGATGAGCTTGAACGCGACCGTCACGCGCTCACGCGTGGCGCCGCCGCCGACGTCGAGGAAGTTCGCGGGCGAACCGCCGTAGAGCTGGATGACGTCCATCGTGGCCATGGCGAGGCCCGCGCCGTTCACCATGCAGGCGATGTCGCCGTCGAGCGAGACGTAGTTGAGGTCCGCTTCGCCCGCGATCCGCTCCATCTCGTCTTCCTGCGAGGTGTCGCGCATCTCGACCAGCGCCTGCTGGCGGAAGAGCGAGTTGTCTTCGATGCCGATCTTGCCGTCGAGGGCGATGACGTCGCCATCGCCGTTGACGATCAGCGGGTTCACCTCGACCAGGCTCGCGTCGCAATCCATGTAGAGCTTGAACAGGCCGCGCGCGATCTGCTCGAACTGCGCAATCTGCTTGCCTTTGAGACCCAGCCCGAAGGCCAGGGTGCGGCAATGCGAACCCTGGATACCCGTGGCCGGGTGGATTTCGACGCGGATGATCTTCTCGGGTGTCCTGGCCGCGACCTCCTCGATGTCCATGCCCCCGGCGGCCGAGGCGACGAACGCCACGCGTCCCGTGTCACGGTTGAGCAGCAGGCTCAGGTACAGCTCGCGGTCGATCTTCGAGCCGGTCTCGACGTAGACCTGGTTGATCGGCAAGCCTTCCGCCGAAGTCTGCTTGGTCTTCAGACGCTGGCCGAGCATGCCGGCCGCAGCGGCCGCGACGTCAGCCGTCGACTTGACCACCTTGACGCCACCCGCCTTGCCGCGGCCACCCGCGTGCACCTGGGCCTTGACGACCCAGACCGCGCCCCCAAGGCGCTTGGCGGCGTCGACGGCCTCCGCCGGCGTGGCGGCGACGAATCCCGACGGCACGGGGATGCCATAACGGGCAAACAGCTGTTTCGACTGGTATTCGTGGAGGTTCATGGGACTCGGTCGGGGTGGGGCGAAGCTCGGAAGTTTACCCCAAGACGCCTCTGCTAAAGTGCCGGGCCATGGCGCGAGTGCTGCAGACCGAGCTGACGGAATCCGGGTGGGGGGCCACCGGCATCGAACTGCCATGGCGGGTGCTGTCGCTGCTGAACGCGTTCCGACTGCTCCTGCCGATGCTCCTGCTGCTGGTCTTTTTCTTCAACGCCCCGAGCGACAGTGTCGGCAGCAGCCAGCCCGGCCTCTTCCTCAGCGTCGCGGTGGGGTACTTCGCTTTCGGCCTGGTCTGCATCCAAGCCATCCAGACCCGCGTGCCATCGGCCGAGTGGCAGGCCATCCTGCAGTTGCTCGTCGACGCCATCACATTGAGCGTCCTCATCCACGCGAGCGGCGGCGCTTCCAGCGGCCTCGCCACCCTGCTCGTCCTGCCGACGGGCGCAGCGGCCACGATCCTGCCGCGGCGTTATGCGCTGGTCGGAACGTCCTTCGTCGTGCTGTCGCTGCTGGTGGAGACGACGATCTCGTTCCTGCAGGGCGAGAGCTTCCAATCCGATTTCCTGATCACCGGGCTGACCGGAGCCAGTTTGTTTGCGATCACCCTGCTCGCCGTGCCATTCGCCGCGCGATTGCGGGCGAGCGAAGCGCTGGCGAAGCAGCGCGAGATCGACCTCGCGAACCTCAACGAGTTGAACGAGTTCATCGTGCAGCACCTGCGCGAGAGCATCCTCGTGGTCGACGCGAGCGACAACGTTCGACTCATCAATGAAACGGCCGCGCAGCTGTTGCAGGGCGGCGCGGTGCCGAGCGGCACGGCACTCGTTGCAGTGTCGCCGCGCCTGTCGTACGTGCTGGAAGCGTGGCGCAAACAATCGGCGGGCCGGCGCGACAACGTCGGTGAAATCGTCGGCGCCGATGGCGGCACCGTGATCCGGCCACACTTCGTGGCACTCGCCGAGACTGGGTCCGGTCCGGTGCTGATCTTCCTGGAAGACACGAGCGTCATCGCCGACCGCGCGCAACAGTCGAAGCTGGCGGCGCTGGGACGCCTGAGCGCCAGCATTGCGCACGAAATCCGCAATCCGGTCGGCGCGATGAGCCATGCGGGCCAGCTGCTGCGCGAATCCCCGTCGCTCACCGACGACGACCGCCACCTCACGGACATCATCGAAAAGAACGGCATTCGAGTCAGCCACATCATCGGCAACGTGCTGCAACTGTCGCGGCGTGACTCCACGAAGCAGGAGCGCCTGGACGTGACAGACTGGCTGTCCGGATTCATCGCCGAGTACGAACAGACCCTGCAGCTCGATCCCGCCTCTTTCCGCATCGACATGGATCGCAACGTCGGTCGAATCGACGTGCAGTTCGATCCCTCGCACCTGCACCAGGTGCTCTGGAACCTGTGCGACAACGCGTTGCGGCACGGTGCGGGGCCGGATGCCGCAGGTCGCGTCGATATCCGGGCAGGCCGTATCGCAGCCACTGGACGACCGTTCGTCGAAGTGGCCGATCGAGGCAATGGGGTCGATCCGGCGCAAGCCGAACGCATCTTCGAACCGTTCTTTACTTCCGGCTCCGGCGGCACCGGCCTGGGCCTGTTCATCTCGCGCGAGCTGTGCCAGACGAACGGCGCGCTGTTGCTGTACGAGCCGCGGCCCGGGGGTGGTAGCATTTTCCGCGTCATTTTCGCCGACCCGAGCCGCTGGATAGATTGATGACCGAACGCAAGTCGAACCCGCGCGCACTGGTCATCGATGACGAGCCGGACATTCGCGAGCTGTTGTCCATCACGCTCGGGCGCATGCAGATCGAGGTCGTGACGGCGGGTGATTACGCGAGCGCAATCAAGGCACTCGGCCCGGAACGCTTCGATCTCGTCCTCACCGACATGCGACTTCCCGATGGGGATGGACTCGACATCGTCGACTGGATCCAGCATCACCGCCCTGGCGTGCCGGTGGCGGTGATCACCGCGCATGGCAACGTCGACACGGCCGTGCGGGCGCTCAAGCTCGGCGCCTTCGACTTCATTTCGAAGCCGCTGGACCTGGGCTCGCTGCGCAAACTGATCAAGGCGACGTTGAAACTGCGTTCTCCGGACGGCGCGGTCTTCGATGCCACGCAACCCATCGTCGTGCCGTCGGGTTTTCGACTGCTGGGCCAATCGAAGCCGATGCAGAAGTTGCGGGAGATGATCGCGAAGGTCGCGCGCAGCCAGGCACCGGTCCACGTCGCGGGCGATTCAGGCACCGGCAAGGAACTGGTCGCGCGGCTGATCCACGACATGGGACCGCGACACGACGGGCCGTTCGTGCCGGTCAACTGCGGCGCGATCCCGTCCGAGCTGATGGAAAGCGAGTTGTTCGGCCACAAGAAGGGCAGCTTCACGGGCGCCGTAGCCGACAAGGAAGGGCTGATCCACTCGGCCGAGGGCGGCACGCTGTTCCTGGACGAAGTCGCGGACCTGCCCTTGCACATGCAGGTCAAGCTGCTGCGCGTGATCCAGGAAAAATCCATCCGGCCGGTCGGCGAAACGCGCGAGATGCCGGTCGACGTGCGCGTGCTGTCGGCAACGCATCGCAAGCTCGATGAGCTGGTGAAGTCTGGCAAATTCCGCGAGGACCTGTACTACCGCATCAATGTCATCGAACTGCGGGTGCCGGCGTTACGGGAACGCCTCGATGACGTGCCACCGCTCGTCGACATGCTGCTGGATCGCATCGCCGGCCAGATCGGCGTGACGCGCCCGCAGATCAGCGACGAGGCGATGGACAAACTGCTGTCGTATTCGTACCCGGGCAACGTGCGCGAACTGGAGAACATCCTCGAACGCGCGGTGACGCTGTGCTCGAACGAGCGCATCGAGCCGGAAGACATTCAGCTGAAGCCGGGGCAGTTACTCACGGACCTGCCGGAGCTGGCGGGCCGGGATATCGCGGTTGGAGAAGCCGGAGCGGATGGGCTAGAGGGCCAGCTGGAGCACATCCAGCGTGAGGCCATTGTTCGTGCGCTGGAACAGACCCGCTACAACAAGACCAAGGCTGCAGAGCTGCTGGGGATGACGTTCAGGCAACTCAGGTATCGGGTCAAGAAATTGGGGATCGAGTAGTCGCCGCTCGCGCCTGCGGATTGTACTTGTCCGCCGGCGCGGTTTCGGACCACATCGCGTCGAAAATTGCCTGGTCACCAGGCCCGACCACGATGGGTTCGTGCAACTCGTCCCCAAAGTGGTCGTGAAGCGCTTCCCACAACCGAATCGCCTGAGGGTCAGTTTCAGATGGACGACCGACAAGCACCTCGCCTTTGCCTGACCTGCGATCGATCAAAAGGTATTCGTGCCGACCCGGCGCCACCGGAAGTGCAGCCAAAACCCGGGTAGCATCAAGTGCCGCGCGCTCCTTGAAAAGCATCAAGGTCGGAATCATCGTCTGCCTCAAGTGGAGCCAACCGCTCGAATCGTCTACTGCAAACAATTGCAGGGCTTGCTCGGCGGCATGATCCTCTTCGAGTGTACCTGTGGCACTTGGCGCGACGCGGATGTCGGTCTCTGTAAATCGAATTCGATCTTCTCCAGCCCTTGGGTCGTCCGTCGACGACGACGCCAGCGCCGAAACGAGAGAAATCCCGTCCACCTCAGGAGCGGGTAGTTTGAGCAGGCCGAGGACGGTCGGAACAATATCTTCCAACGAGGCAGGAACCCCCAGGTCGCGGCCGTTGCCAACGACGCTGGCAGCCTCACCGAAACGCGCAAATCCC
>JAABQQ010000046.1 GCA_011391405.1 Gammaproteobacteria bacterium | reverse complement strand
GATCATGCAAGGTGACGCACCGCCAGCCAGCGGCCGCGTAAAGGACACGGCGCTGGCGCGCGCGCTGCGCGGCGAGCTCGATGCGATCCTTGGCAAGGCGATGCAGCGCGAGCCGGCACGGCGTTACGTCACTGCCGACGCGTTGGCACGGGACATTGAGCGACACCTCAACGGAGAGACAGTCGCTGCGCGGCCGGACAGCGCAGCTTACCGACTGGTCAAGGCCTTGCGCCGCCACCGAATCGCATTCTCGGCAGCCGGCGCGGTTGCGTTGGCCATCCTCGGCGGCGCGGGCGTCGCAGTCGTCCAGGCGAATCGCGCCAATGATGCTGCCGACAGGGCACGCGTCGTCAAGGAGTTCGTCGTCGACGTCTTCAAGGTCAACCTACGCAGCCTCGACAATCATGAGCTGCGGCAGATGCCCGCCGAGATGCTGCTTGAGCGCGGGGCGCGGCTCGTCGACACGAAATTCTCGACCCAGCCGCGAATGCAGGCCGAGCTGTTTGGCGTGGTCGCAGGCATTTTCGGTGACATGGGCGCCGCGGACCTGGGGCTACGCTATGCGCAGCGCCAGATCGACGCCCTCGATCGCCTGCAATCCGGTGGGGAGGAACGGGCGAGCGCGATGTTGGCGCTTGGCCGCAGCTATCTGAACAATGGCCGGCCTGGCGAGGCGGGTCTGGCGGCGCGCGAAGTCCTGCGTCTTGCAGAAGCCCAGGCGACATTGCGCCGTGCGGCGAGAAGCTTGCTTGCCGAGGCGCTGATGGGCGAAGGGAAGGTGGCCGACGGGGTAGCCGAGCTCGATGCCCTCGATGCTGATCTCGGCGCCGCAGGGGCGAAGCCGAGCGTCGAGCGTGCCCGGTCGTTACAGATGCGTGCGCACGTGCTTTCCGACCGAGGGGAGTACGACGAAGCCATCAAGACGATGAACGCCGGAGTGGAGGAAGCCTTCGCTGCAGAGGGGTCGGGCTCGCCTGCGGCGATCCGCATGCTGGGCAATCTCGCTACGGGACTCAACGAGCTCAGCCGGTACGACGAGGCTCGGTCATACCGCGAGCGGCTGCTCGCGGCGATGCGGGCGGTCGGCGGCCCGGACGACATCGACGCCGCCATCATGGAAGCCTACTTGACAAAACAGTTGTTCTTCAGCCGTCGAGAAAGCCTCGAGACCACTGTCGCGGCGATCGAGCGCGCTCGGGCCCTTCTCGCCGGCAAGGCGGGCTTGATGCCAAAGTCGATCGCCGCGCGCATGGAGCGCGAGCTCGGTCACGTCTATCTCGAGTGGGGATGGGTCGATCGTGCCGCACCACTGATCGCCAACTCTGCGCTTGCCCTGCGGGAAGCCGCCGCCGCTTCCCCGAGGGCACAGTCGGAACAGGCCATGGTCGAGCAGGCGCTGGCATACATGGCTGGTCACCACGCCGATGCCGATCGCTTCGGGCGTGAAGCGCTTCTGGCGCATCGGACCTGGGTCCCAAACCACACGTCTTGGATCGGCGATTACGAAGTTGTAGCCCTTAATCTGTCGGCCATGGGTCTCCACGACGAAGCCCAGGCCGTGCTCGACTCGGCGCCGCCGCTCGACCCTTGGACGAGCACCGGCAGTGACCAGTCCGCCGGCGTCGCCGGCCTCAACGCCGTGCGGGCCAGGCTCTTGCTCGACCGCGGCGCCGCCAGCCAGGCGCTGGCCCTGTTGCGCGGGACGCCGTCGTATTCGAATGAGCTACCGCTGCTCAGGCGCAACGTGCTGCTCGGCGAGGCCTTGTGCGCCGCGGACGATCCGAGTGGAGGCCTCGAGCTGATGGTTGTTGCGACCGAAGAGCTTGCGAGGGCCCGCTACAAGGACGACCCCGTCCTCGCCCGAGTGCGCGCGACGGCAGGACTGTGCGCCTTCAGCGCGGGGCGAAAGCCGCTGGCTCTGACCCTTGCAGACGAAGCGCGCCGGGCGTTCCGGGCGCAGCCGGGCGTCAGCCCGTACTTCAAGGCACCGCTTGCCAAGCTAGAGCAAGCACTGCGGTCGCGCCGCACCGCCACCTGAACGCCTGAGTACCCGATGTCCGGAATTCCACCGGCTCCTCGTCCGATCAAGGGAAGGCAGCTGACTGCCAGCCGCCCGCAACCCGATCCCACCGGAGCCGACCATGACCACTCGCAACACCCGCACCACAACCGCCACCCGTATCGGCGCCGCTTTCGCTGCCGTCATGATGACGACGCTGATCCTCGGCAGTCAGCTCGGACTGGCCGGGCACTACACCGCCGAAGCCGATGCCGTGCTCGCCGCCAAGCGTGCTGCGCCGGTGGCGCAAAACACGGCAGGTTCCGCGACGCGGCAGTCAGGCCAACGCACTTGAACCCGGCGCCGGCCAGCGTGACTGCGCGGTCCACAAGGCCTACCATGCTCCTGGTCAGCAACCGGGGAGCGGCCGTGGACGACATTAGCGATCTCATCATCCGCTCCAATGCCGGCGAACCCGGTGCGCGCGACAAGCTGTTTGCCAGCGCGTACGCCGAACTGCGCAAGCTGGCGCGGTCGCGGCTGCGTGACGGTGGCCGCAACACGGTGCTCGACACCACCGCGCTGGTCCACGAGTCGTACCTGCGCTTCCTGAACAGCGGCCAGTTGCGCAGCGACGACCGCCGCGCCTTCTTCGCCTATGCGTCTCGCGTCATGCGCTCGGTGATCATCGATGCGGTGCGCGAACGCCAAGCCGAGCGCCGTGGCGGCGACCTCAACCGCCTGACACTGAACACCCAGCTCATCGACAAGCTGCCGGCGGGCGAAGACGAACTGCTGCAGGTCAACGAGGCTTTGGAAGCACTGGCGCAGGCCGAGCCGCGCTTGGCCAAAGTGGTGGAGATGCGCTACTTCGGTGGCTATACCGAGGTCGAGATCGCCGAGGCGATGGACTTGACGGAACGAACCGTCAGGCGCGATTGGGACAAGGCGCGGTTGCTGCTGGAACTCATGCTGAAGGCCTGAACAGACGTCAGCGCGCGGCGCTGGACCGCAGTTCTCTGCACCCAGGTTCACCTGCCGCTCAGTCGTGCAGAAGCTGAGTCGACTGCAGGCGAGAGGTCGACCTTCGATCTCGAAGAGCCCGATGTTCTACGGGGCGAAGCTGCGCTTGACCCGTCAGTCCATGGCACCGAGCAGGTCGTGGCGCCCGTGGGCGCCTTCGCGTATGCACTTGGCTTCGCCATCACGCCGCCGCGCACCCTGACCCGTCATGGGATCAGGGGCCATCACCAATTCGACGGGTTGCCAGCTCATTGCCGCGCGCGTGCGATCAGGGCTGGCAGGCTCGGCGCGGCGGGCTCTCCGCTGACATGCGGGCCGACCGCGTCGGGCCACAACGCAGCCGCGTCGGTGTCGCCGAGGGCGGCGGCCAGCGTCAACCAGGCGGCCGCACGCTGCAACCGAAGGGGCAGCTCCGGCGGCAGCAGGCCCTGCCCGTAGAGCAGCAGCTCACCGGCCCGGCGCGCGGCCTGCAGGTCGGCGGTTCGGGCCAGCATCTCGTAGCCGGCCAGGGCCTCGGCATAGCGACCGCCGTCGAACGCGTCGTCGGCCACGGCCCAGATCTCGGCGGCCGAGACGGGCAGCGACCACTCCTCGGCGCGGGCGGTCGCGACGGCAAGGCTCAGCGCGCCAGCGACGACAGCCAGGGCGGAGCGGCGAAAGAAGGCGATGCTCATTTCAATCTCCTTGAGGACGAGAAAGCTCGGTTGGCGCGTGCCCATCGGCAGCCAAGGCGCGGTCGTAGGTTCACTGCGGCGGCCGACAGCAGGCGCCGGACTCGCAGCCCACGATCTGGGCCGGCCGGACCGGCAAAGTCGCTGCCGCCGTCGCGACTTCGACAAGGAAGTCGGGGCGATGGGCCAAGGTGTTGTGCAGCAGGCAATCGTCCACGCTGCGGCGGATGCCTTCGATGTGGGCGGTCGAAAGCGATTCGTTGGGCATCTCGATGCGTACGTAGACGTTGCCGATGCGGCGCGGGTGATCCCTCACTTCCCAGTCCAGCGTGATGCACATGCCGCGGTAGTCGATGCCCTGGCTGTCGCAGTAGTCGGCGGTGTAGACGCCGGCGCAAGCGCCCAACGCAGAGACGAACAACTGTGGGGGTGTCATGCCGCTATCGCCGCCACCGTGGCTCTCAGGCAGGTCGATGGTGACGCGGTGTTCGCCGGCATGAGCCGTGAAACGGACGTCCTCTTGATGCTCGATGGTGATCGTCATGTGCGACTCCTCATTGCGGGACCGGACCGGCGATGCGGCCACGTCGGCTTGGCTTGCATGTCGGTCCATGCAGGTATGGACGGAACTGCGACGACGAACCGGACAATGGCCGGGTGATGAACGACGAAAGCCGCCGCCGGACTCAGCACTGTGTGGCCCGGCTGCACCACAGGGCCAGCGGGGCGCGGGACCTGGCCCGATACTTCAAGCTTTTCGACGAGCTGGCCGAGACGCCGACGATCGACAGCAGCGGATCCTGGAAGCGGTTTGCGATCGACGCGAACCGGCAGTGCTGTGCGGCCAGCACGATGTCGGCGTTGACATCGTTGAAGCTGCGACCCAGGTGCTGAGCGAGGCCCAGCCGCTCGAGCACAGCGCCGCCGTCGGCCCGCGCGTCGCAAGTCACGAGGCCCAGGTTGACGAAGGCGGCGTCGGAGGCAGGTTGCGGCAGGGCCAGCAGCGCTCGAGGTCTGGCCGAAGGTTGCCGGGACGGCGAGCAGCGCGCCGACGCACAGGCTGGCGGCACGCAGTGCCCCGGGGCTGACCAGCGGTTTGCCCCGGCGGGTGGCGGTTGCGAGCGTAGGTGCCAAGGGCAAGGTGTGGCGGATGGCTTGTTGCATGGCGATGTCTCCCGAGCGGTGGTGAAGGTATGTCCTTCATTTGCGCGTGCGGAATCGTGCAAGGCAACAGGACACGTCGCATCCTCCCGACAGTGGACGCGATCTAGGCACCCTACGGGCGGCGATGGACGGGCGAGCTGTGTCGCGGCCAACCGCTGGCCGGGCTCATCGAGTGCGGCATCGTGGCGCACGGCTTCCTGTGGCTGCCCCGTGGTGACTGTGGTCACGAGAAGCTTGTCGCCTTCCGTTGCGAGCGTCGTTGCGTTACCCACGCGAACAACCGTTGTCGCAGGGACTTGATCCCACGACATGACCGGTGACCGACCGCTTACTGAGTGGTCCGGTCCCTCGGCCGGGAAAGTGCCACCGGCGCCTATGGGTCGCAAGCCGGTCCCGACAGGCCGGCGCCGAAGGACCGATCCCCGTCCTGAAGCGACATTGCACAGGCAGACGAATACGGCAGAACCTGTCGCAGCGGATCAACACCCACGCTGATCGGCCCAGGCCGTTCGGCTCAGCCTGCCGCCTGCATGCGCAGCCGGCGCGCCGCCTCCTCGGCCCGCGCATCGTCGATCTCGCGCAGCACACCGCCCATGTCTACAGGGCCGGCCTGGCTTTCGAAGCGACCACTGAGCACCGCGTCGGGCTGCAGCGTGCCGCGCTGGTAGGCGTCCCAGATCTCGGCGCCGTATTCGGTGGCCAGCAGTTCGGGCGCGAAGCGGCCGAAGAAACCGCGCAAATTGGCCACGTCGCGCAGCAGCATGCGCTGGGCGTGGTTGTTGCCGGCGGCGTCCACGGCCTGAGGCAGGTCGATGATGACGGGGCCGTCGGCGCCGAGCAGCACGTTGAATTCCGACAGGTCGCCGTGCACGACGCCAGCGCACAGCATGCGTACCACCTCGCGCAGCAGCGTGGCGTGGTGCCGCCGGGCGGCTTCGGGCGTGAAGTCCACGTCGTTCAGGCGCGGCGCGGCGTCGCCGTGTTCGTCGGCCACCAGCTCCATCAGCAGCACGCCGTCGTGGAAGTTGTAGGACACCGGCACGCGCACGCCGGCAGCGGCCAGGCGGTACAGCGCGTCGACCTCGGCGCTTTGCCACGCCGCCTCGGTGGCCTGGCGGCCGAATTTCGTGCCCTTGGCCATGGCGCGGGCCTGGCGGGTGTTCTTGACCTTGCGGTTCTCGGTGTAGTCCACGGCCTGGCGGAAGCTGCGCGCGGTGGCTTCCTTGTAGACCTTGGCGCAGCGGGTTTCGTCACCGCAGCGCACCACGTAGACATTCGCTTCCTTGCCGCTCATGAGCTGGCGCACGACGCCGTCGATGAAGCCTTCGTCGATGAGCGGCTGCAGGCGCTTGGGTGCTTTCATCGCCAGATTGTCCG
>JAABQQ010000045.1 GCA_011391405.1 Gammaproteobacteria bacterium | reverse complement strand
GGCGTCCTGCGCGAACTGGGAATCGACCGGCCGAGTGCGACCTTCCACGGCCGCGACATCTTTGCGCCGGTGGCAGCCGAACTGGCCGCCGGCCGGTTGCGCCCCGAAGCCCTCGGACCGGTGGTGCGGGAACTCGTGCCGGGTTGGCTGGACGAGCCCGTCCTGGCCGGCGGGCAGCTGAGCGGGTCGGTCGTGACGGTGGACCACTTCGGCAACCTGTTGACCAACCTGGACGCCCCGCTCGTGGCACAGGTGGCGACGCCGCTGGTCCGGGCCGGCGGTCAGGAAATCCCGCTCTGGCGAACCTATTCCGACGTCCGGCCGGGCGAGTACGTCGCCTTGATCAATTCGTTCGGGGTGCTGGAGGTGGCCAGAGCCGAAAAGAGCGCCGCCGAGGGTCTTGGTCTCGGCCGGGGTGCCCCAGTCGTCGTTTCGCCGCGGCATTGCGCCGCAAAACGAATCGGTTGAGAAGCAAACCGATCCGTGTATAGTTCGCAGCCTTGTGCCCATGTTGAATGGGCAGCGCGTTGATATATCAGGACTTTCTCCCAGGGCCGCGCCATGGAACGAGACGAGGAACACTTCGACTTGGACGACGAGTTTGTAGCTGGAGCTGAGGAAGAGAATTACGACCGATTCATCGACAGGGTGGACCGGCGCAAGCAGGCGGCTGCCGTGAAGAAAGGCAAGGCAGCCTGGAGCAAGCTCGAAGACGTGCTTGCGGAGAAACGCCTGCAGAAAGAACTCAAGGACTTCTACGAAGACAAGTAGTCCCGCCGGCTCGGCTGGGACCCGCGGCTCCTTACAATGACCAGCCATACCGAATCGAACTGGGTCGTCCTGAAGTTTGGCGGCACCAGCGTTTCGAGCGTCAGCAACTGGAAGAACGTCGCCGGCGTCGTCAAGGCGCGGCTGATCGAAGGCCTTCACCCCGTCATCGTGCACTCCGCGCTGTCCGGCATCACGGACCGCCTCGAGCAACTGCTGGCGAAAGCACTGACCGGCGAGTGGGAACCGGTCATGGATCAGATCGAGCGACGTCACCTCGACCTCGCGCGCGATCTCGGTATCCACATCGACGCCGAGCTCGACCGCCATTTCACCGATCTCCGCCGCAGCGCCGAAGGCATCCACCTGATCGGCGAGGTCAGTGACCGCCTGCGCGCGCGCGTGATGGCCAATGGCGAACTGATGGCGACGCGGATCGGCGCCGCGTTCCTGCAGGCCGAAGGCATCGACGTGCAGTGGCTCGACGCCCGTACGCTTCTGCACGCTGAAGTACGGCCCGGCGCCACCGAGAGGGCGGGCTATCTCTCGGCCACCTGTGTGTTCGAACCCGACACCGCATTCCAGCAGCGGCTGGCATCCGGCGGCAAGGTGCTGATCACGCAGGGCTTCATCGCAAGCGACGCGCACGGCGACACCGTGCTGCTCGGTCGCGGCGGCTCCGACACCTCGGGCAGCTACTTCGCAGCCAAGCTCGGCGCGCGCCGCCTCGAGATCTGGACCGACGTGCCCGGCATGTTCACGTCGAATCCCAAGTCGGTGTCGAACGCGCGGCTGCTCAAGTCGCTCGATTACGACGAGGCACAGGAAATCGCCAGCAGCGGCGCGAAGGTCCTGCACCCGCGCTGCATCCTGCCGGTGAAGCAGTACGCGATCCCGCTGACCGTGCACGCCACGCAGCAGCCCGAACTCGAAGGCACGGTCGTCACCGCGACAGGCGGCGACGGTGGCGCGCGCGTGAAAGCCGTCTGTATCAAGAAAGGCATCACGCTGCTTTCGCTCGAGACGCTGGGCATGTGGCACCAGGTGGGTTTTCTGGCCGATGCCTTTGCCGTGTTCAAGGAACATGGCCTTTCGATCGACCTCGTGTCGACGTCCGAGACCAGCGTGACCGTCTCGCTCGATCCTGCGGCCAACACGCTCGACAGTCGCGCGCTGGAGACATTGGTCACCGCGCTCGCGAAGCTCTGCCGCGTCGAGGTCATCGGCCCGTGCGCTGCGGTGAGCCTCGTCGGGCGCAGCATTCGCGCGACGCTGCACCGTCTGGGCGATGCCCTCGAGCTGTTCGAGGAACAGCGCATCTACCTGGTCACGCAGGCCGCGAACGACCTCAACATCACGTTCGTCGTGGACGAAGAGCAGGGAGACCGCCTCGTGCGCCGCCTGCACGACGTCATCGTCTGGAACGCGCCGTCCGATCACGTGCTGGGCCCGACGTGGGAGCAGATCCACGGCCTCGGTCCGGTGATTCCCGCAGGCGGGCCGCCCTGGTGGCAGGACCGCCGCGACGAACTGCAGCGCATTGCACACGAGCGCGGCAGCGCTTACGTCTACCACCGGGCCTCGTCGGAGCTCGCCGCAAGACAACTGCTGGCGATTCGCGGCGTCGACCGCATCTTCTACGCGATGAAGGCGAACCCGCACCCGGAGCTGCTCAAGACCTTTGCGGGGCTCGGGTTGTCGTTCGAATGCGTCTCGCGCGGCGAATGCGAGCACGTGATGAAAGTCGTGCCGGGTATCGATCCGTCCCGCATCCTGTTCACGCCGAATTTCGCCCCGCGCAGCGAATACGAGTGGGCGCTCGAGCAGGGCGTCCACCTGACGATCGACAACGTCTACGCACTGCGCGAATGGGGCGAGCTGTTCCGCGACCGCGACGTGCTGATCCGCATCGACACCGGTTTCGGACGTGGCCACCACGATCACGTGCGCACCGCGGGCGTGCATTCGAAGTTCGGCGTGCCGCTCTTCGAGATGGACGAGGTCGAGCGCCTCGTCAACCTGGTGGGTGCGCGCGTCGTGGCGTTGCATGCGCATACCGGCAGCGGCGTGTTCGACGTGCGCAACTGGAAGGAAGTGGGCCACATGCTCGGCGGCCTCGCCCAGCGCTTTCCGCACGCGCGGGCCATCGACCTCGGTGGCGGCCTCGGAGTGCCCGAGAAACCCGGGCAGGTGCCGGTGGACCTCGCTGCGCTGCAGGGAGTCATCGACGACATTCGTGCCAGGTGGCCGCAGGTCGGTCTCTGGCTTGAACCGGGACGGTTCCTCGTGGCACAGGGGGGCGTGCTGGTCGTCGAAGTGACGCAACTGAAGGGCAAGGGCGCGGTGCAGTACGTCGGTGTGTCGACCGGCATGAACTCGCTGATCCGTCCCGCGCTGTACGGCGCGCATCACGACATCATCAACCTCACGCGCTTCGGCGAACCGGGCACCGAGGTTTATAACGTCGTGGGCCCGATCTGTGAGTCCGCCGACTACCTCGGGCACGAGCGGCTGTTGCCTGCCACGCAGGAAGGCGACGTGCTGCTGATCGCCAACACAGGGGCCTACGGCCATGCGATGAGCTCGAACTACAACCTGCGCGAACCCGCGTGTGAAGTGATCCTCTGAGCGGGCCGATAGTAGCCGGAGTGAGCGTGTGAAGACTGCAATCGTTGGCTGGCGCGGCATGGTGGGTTCGGTGCTCATGCAGCGCATGGCGCTCGAACGCGATCTCGACCACGTGGACCCCGTCTTTTTCAGCACGTCGCAGGCGGGCGGCGCGGGTCCCGTAATCAATGGCCGTCCGTCCGGACCGCTGCGAAATGCCAGCGACCTCGAGGCGCTCGGGCAGTGCGACGTGGTCATGACCTGCCAGGGCGGCGACTACACGAATGACGTCCATCCGAGGCTGCGTGCCGCCGGCTGGCAAGGCTATTGGATCGACGCGGCGTCGGCGCTGCGCATGAAGAACGATGCCGTCATCATTCTCGACCCCGTGAATCGCAACGTGATCGACGCCGCGCTCGCGGCCGGCATGCGGGACTACGTCGGCGGCAACTGCACCGTGTCGCTGATGATGATGGCCCTCGGTGGGCTGTTCCGCGCGGACCTCATCGAGTGGATCACGTCGATGACCTACCAGGCGGCTTCGGGCGCCGGTGCGCAGAACATGCGCGAGCTCGTGGAGCAGATGGGAAGCGTGCACGCTGCCGCGTCCTCGCTGCTCAAGGATCCGGCGAGTGCGATTCTCGAGATTGACCGGGTCGTTACGGCTCAGTTGCGTTCCTCGGACCTGCCGCAGGCGAACTTCGGCACGGCGCTGGCGGGTAGCCTGATTCCGTGGATCGACAAGGACATGGGCAACGGCGTGAGCCGCGAGGAATGGAAGGGCAGCGCCGAGACCAACAAGATCCTGGGCCGCGCTGACGGTGCTGCGATTCCGGTCGAAGGCATCTGCGTCCGTGTCGGCGCAATGCGTTGTCACAGCCAGGCGATGACCCTCAAGTTGAAGCGTGACCTGCCGCTCGACGAGATCGAGCAGCTGATCGCTGGCGGCAACGACTGGGTCCGGCTCATTCCCAACACGCGCGAGGCTTCGATTGCCGGCCTGACACCGACCGCGGTCAGTGGCACGCTCGACATCCCGATCGGTCGCGTGCGCAAGTTAGGGATGGGCGGTGAATATCTCTCGGCTTTCACCGTCGGCGACCAGCTGCTGTGGGGTGCGGCCGAGCCGATCCGCCGCATGCTGCGCATCCTCGCCGAGCGGCAGCGGGGCTGAGCGTCGTACATGACCGACCAGCGCGACCAGCCCTCGCTCGACGAACTGGCTGCGCGGCTGGCCGAATTCGCGCGCGAGCGTGACTGGGATCAGTTCCACGCGCCCAAGAATTTGGCGATGGCGCTCGCCGGAGAAGTGGGTGAATTGCTCGAGCACTTCCAGTGGCTCTCGGAGCAAGAGAGCGCGAATCTGCCTGCCGACGTCAAAGACGCCGTGACGCTCGAGATGGCCGACGTGCTGCTTTACCTGGTCCGACTGGCGGACAAGCTCGATATCGATCTCTATGCGGCCGCGGTGCGCAAGATCGGCCTGAATGCGGTCAAGTACCCGGTCGACCAGTTTCGCGGCAGCTCACGAAAATATGACGACCCCGCATGAAGCAGGGGGTCGCTCGTGAGCAGCGCTGAAATGGCCAAAGGAATCGTCAGCCTCCACGGCAGGCGCGTGCTGGTAACACAGGCCAGTGAATTCATGGGCCCGATGCTGTGCTCGGTGCTGGCCGAAGCGGGCGCCGACGTCGTTGCCGACGATTCCTCACTGATCGACCCGGGCACACCTGCCGCAATCGTCGCAAGGTCAGGGCGAGTGGACGTGCTCGTGGCGAATCTGGCACTAGCCGCGCCGACGACGCGGGCCCCTGACGTAGCCGACGATGAATGGCAGGCTGTGTTTCGTCATCTGGTCGACCCGCTGCCGCGGCTCGTCCGGGCCGTGTTGCCGCAGATGATCGAGCGTAGGTCGGGCAAGATCCTGTTGATCGGGAGTGCTGCGGCGCTGCGCGGCATGAAGCGCGCATCGACGTACAGCGCGGCTCGCGGAGCCCAGCTGGCCTACGTCCAGGCCGTCGGCGTCGAAGTGGCGCCGCACAATGTCCAGGTCAATGCAATTGCGCAGAATTTCGTCGAGAATCCGACGTATTTCCCGCCCGAGGTACTGGCTCTGCCAGCCTTTCAGGACCGCCTGGAGCGCGAAGTGCCGCTGGGACGCCTGGTAGGGGCGAGGGAAGACGCGCTGTTTGCCGCGTACCTGTGCAGCAGTGCTGCCGACTGTTTCGTCGGCCAGGTCTTTCCGGTGTGCGGCGGTTGGGTGACGCGGTAAGAGCCCTCAATCCAGATGCTGCCTGACGACGGTCGATCTGCCACGCATGCGGCGTCCGTGTCGCGAGCCTTGCCCCGCACAGTGGTCGTGCTGGGGCTCGTTTCGCTGCTGAATGACGCCTCGAGCGAAATGATTACGCCGCTGTTACCGATCTTCCTGACGGCAACGCTCGGCGCCGGCCCGGCGATCGTCGGACTGGTCGAGGGCCTTGCCGAAGCCACGTCGAGCGTTTTGAAACTCGTCGCGGGTCGGTTGGCGGATCGAGGCGTGGACGCGAAATCGCTCGTGGTCGCCGGCTACGGGTTGTCGAACGCGACGCGCCCCCTGATCGGGCTGGCGGCTGCCTGGAGTTCCGTGCTGCTGCTGCGGTTTCTCGACCGCGTCGGCAAAGGGTTCCGCACCGCGCCCCGGGACGCGTTGATCGCAGGTGCCACGCACGCAGCGGATCGCGGCCGTGCTTTCGGCTTTCACCGCTCGATGGATCACGCGGGCGCCGTCATCGGCCCGTTGCTCGCCTTCGCCCTGCTGTCGATGCAGGTCGAGCTCAAGCACGTCTTCCTCGCATCGGTCGTGCCTGGACTGCTCGTGTTGCTGTTGCTCATGTTTGGCCTGCCGCGGGGGCAGCCTTTCGTTGCGCCGCCGCGCGCGTCGTTTTCCTGGC
>JAABQQ010000044.1 GCA_011391405.1 Gammaproteobacteria bacterium | reverse complement strand
CGTTGATGCCGGCCGGCAGTCGCACGTTGCTGGTTGCGTCGAATACGAGCAGACGATCAAGGACGGTCCGCCCTTCTCCGTCGAGCCCGACGAGGTGCAGAAGTTGTACGGTGATTTCTTCCAGGTCGAGGAACTGGAACGCGTCGACATCATCGGCGAAAGCCCGAAGTTCGCCGCGACCGGTCTCGACGCGCTGTACGAAGTGGCCTATTCGCTGACCAGGCGCTGAGGTGCTCGTTGCAGGCGATTGATCCGGGACCTTCCCCCGAGCTTGGAAAGGCAGACACGCGCTCGGGGGAAGGTCCCGGATCAATCGCCCGCGAGACGGCGCACGTAGCCTGATACGACGGGGGAGCCGACTCAGCGAGAAATGTCCGAGGTCGCCGGCGGTGTTCACAGCGGCTTTCGTAGCACTACCGCTGGACGCTGCGTTCCGATGCGCTTAACGCTGCATGCGCCGTGCGACCTTTTCCGCTTCTGCGGAAAAGTCGTTCAGGCGCCGCCGCGGCAGCGGTTGATCCAGTCGTTCTTCCCGAGCGCGTGTCTGCCTTTCCACGCTCGGGAAGAACGACTGGATCGACCGCTACAAGCCCGCTCCTCGAACGCCCGCTCCAACTGAAGTGGGCACCGCGATGCCGTCAAAGGCTCGCGGAAGCCTCGAGGCGTTCGGCGAGGTAACGCGTCAACGGAACGATGTCCTGGCGCACGCTCGCCTGCTCGAGTGCGTCCATATAGGTATCGCGCGTATCGAACGTGATGAGCATCCAGCGCCAGCCACCCGCAGCAACCATCACGTTCATCAGGAACCTTCCCATTCGGCCATTGCCGTCGAAGTAGGGATGCACGTACACGAAGAAGAAGTGCCCGAGCACCACGCGCACCGCGGGCTCGCGCTCTGCTGCGAGCAACTTGAAGAATTCCGGCATGAGATCGCGCACGGCCTCGATCGGCGGTGGTACGTGCAGCGAGCGGCGGATGTGCACCGCTCCGTTGCGATAGCCCGCCAGGTCCGCGGGCTTGAGGATGCCGGCGGCCACCGAGGGGCCGAACAGCTCGCGGTACCACTCCGGGTGCGCATGATCGGCGATTTCGCCAGCGTTTCCGCCATCGAGAACCTGCTCGACGGCGGCCTTGACGCGCTGGAATGCCTGCCAGTAGCCACGCGCGGCCAGGGCGTTACGGTTCTGACGGTCCGCCTCGTCCCGATCCGGGTTCCATGCGCCCGAGCGCACGCGTTCGATCAGGGCATCGCTCACCTGGTAGCCCTCGATTGACAGTGAGTGGTACGCATCGTCCCGATACACGTCCTCGACCTGTTGCAGGTACACGGACTTGTCCGGCCTCACCGCGGGCGGCAGCGGAAAATGCTCGAGCACGACCTGGCGCATCGTCGCCCACATCAGCTGCATGCGGCCTACATAAGGCGAGTTCGAGCGGCCAGCGAACAAAACCGGAGAAGGCTCGGCAAATGGATCGCTCTCGGACACCGTGTAACCGGCAGCACGCATGGTCTCCTTGACCTGGTCGGCGATGCGCTCGCGACCGATGTTG
This sequence comes from Gammaproteobacteria bacterium, assembly GCA_011391405.1. Taxonomy (GTDB): domain Bacteria; phylum Pseudomonadota; class Gammaproteobacteria; order Steroidobacterales; family Steroidobacteraceae; genus RPQJ01. The sequence goes on along the minus strand of JAABQQ010000044.1, from coordinate 45,473 downwards.
CGAAACGCACCGGCGAGACGGCCGGCGATCTTGCTCTTGCCACCTTCGAGCAGGCAGCGCAGGAGGTCGCCGGAGTCGGGCAGCAGGGCGAGCGCGGACCGCACCTCGACCGCGCGGGCCCGGAACATGGCTGGCGAACAATTGGCGAGCGCAGCCGCGAGCGTCATCACGCGCACGCCCTCGACGGTCGTGCGCTCGAACGTATCGGGCAACTCGAGTCGCACGTCGAACACGGAGGTGTCGTGCGGCAGCTGTGTCGGTTTGTTGCTGCCCTTCGGTGAGCGCACCAACAGCTGCGGCGGCACTATTCGATCGCCGACGTGGAAGAGCAGCGACTGATCCGCGCTCAGGCACCATTCATCGCCGAAGCGACTCTCGAGGTACTGCGAGGCGAACGTCCAGTACGCGGCGTACCAGGCCGTCGTCTCGCCCACTTGCTCGTCCGGGCGCGCCGGGATGTACCACCCCTTCATGACCTCGCGCAGGAAGCCGTTGCGGGTCAAACGCTCGCGATGCACACGCGAGAGGTCCCGTGCACGCACGGCAATGCGACCCCGGCGCTGCAGTTCCTGCAGCAGCTCGAGCGAGGTGGCAAGATGGTTCGATGGGCTAGCCATGGCGTGCTCCAGTCTCGACGGAATCGCGCTGTCCCGTTTATAGGGAATTGCGCTTACCGAAGTTTAGGGTATTGCGCTTACCCTAGTCTAGGGTATTGCGCATTTTCCTTGCTGCGTCTGGATTTTCGCAGCTCATGGCAGTGCGAATGCGTGCGCCGTGCGACCTTTTCCGCTCCAGCGGAAAAGTCGTGAAGGCGCTGAGTATCGAGTGAGGGGCTGGGGCACCCGGTCCGGTTCTCCTTCCGGCGAGCGGAAAGGCAGACACGCTCGCCGGAAGGAGAACCGGACCGGGCGCCCCAGCCCTCACCCGCGCTGCTGGCGGGCGGTTGATCCCGTCGTTCTTCCCGAGCGCGTGTCTGCCTTTCCAAGCTCGGGAAGAACGACGGGATCGACCGCCTGCAACCGGTGCGAGAGGACCCTAGCGACGAGACAGCGCCGCCACGATCGGCGCATCCGCCTCGAGAATGTCGTGCTCGCGCAGGCGCGACGGCTCGACCCATTCGAGCGACTGCGCATCGAGCCCTCGTGGCTGACCCGACCAATCGTTGATCACCCACACGTCCAGCCAGATCGTTCGGCCCGGATAGACGGCGGCGTAGTACATCAGGCGTTCGGCATCCCCTGCCGCGATGCCGATTTCTTCCCGCAGTTCCCTGACGATCGCAGCGTGCGCCGTTTCATCGGCGGCGACCTTGCCGCCGGGGAACTCCCAGCGTCCGGCGAGTGCCTTGCCGGTCGGCCGCTGCGCGATGAGCACGCGGCCACCGGCATCGAACACCAGCCCGGCGACGACCCACAGTTCCTGCATCGGTTACCCGGCCTTCTTCATGACGAAAAAGGCGCAAGTCACAAAAGTCAGATCTGGCCGTGGCAGTGCTTGAATTTCTTGCCGGAGCCGCACGGGCAGGGCTCGTTGCGCCCCACCTTGCGCCCCTCGCGCACGACAGTCTCGCCGCTCGGCGACGCCGGACCGGCGGCACGCATTTCACCACCGCCGAATCCGCGGGCGAACCCGGAGCCGGCGGCAGGCCCGCCGCCCATGCCACTGCCCGCTGCCGCCGCGCCTTCCGCAGCGCTATCGCTGGCAATGACGGATTGCGGTGACACGTGTTGTGTCTGCAGTTGCCGAGCCATCTGCCGTTCGCGCTCCCGCTCCTGCTCCTCGATCTCCGCTTCCGTCCGCACCTGCAGGCGCGACAGCAGCGAAACCGTATCGTGCTTGATGCGGTCGAGCAGCGCGCCGAAGAGCTCGAACGCCTCGCGCTTGTATTCCTGCTTGGGGTTCTTCTGCGCGTAGGCGCGCAGGTGGATGCCTTGCCGCAGGTAATCCATCGCCGCCAGGTGATCGCGCCAGTGACGATCGAGCTCCTGCAGCATCACGGCTTTCTCGAGGTGACGCATGACCGGTGCGCCTACGGCGGCGACCTTGGCCTCGTACGCGTCCTCGACGGCCTTCACGACGCGGTCGCGCAAGCCTGCTTCGGCGATCTCGTGATCGGCCGTAAGCCAGGCCTTCGGGTCGATCGAGGTGATGAAGTCACGTTCGATCGCATCCTTGAGGTCGTCGAGTTTCCACTCCTCCTCGGGGCTCTCGCGCGGCACGAACTGGTCGATCAGGTTGTTGACCACCTCGGCACGAATGCCCGTGACGGAATCGGAGATATCCTCCGCCGCCATGATCTCGGTGCGCTGCTGGTAGATGACCTTGCGCTGGTCGTTGGCGACGTCGTCGTACTCGAGCAGGTTCTTGCGCAGGTCGAAGTTGTAGGCTTCCACCTTGCGTTGCGCGCGCTCGATCTGGCGCGACAGCATCTTGCTCTCGATGACCTCGCCTTCCTTCATGCCGGCTGTGGTCAGCCAGCGCTTGGTGCGCTCGGGGTCGCCGAAGATGCGCATCAGGTTGTCTTCGAGCGAAAGGTAGAACCGGCTCGAGCCCGGGTCGCCCTGGCGGCCCGACCGCCCGCGCAACTGGTTGTCGATGCGGCGCGATTCGTGGCGCTCGGTGCCGATGATGTGCAGGCCGCCCGACGCGATCACCTGCTCGTGCCGGCGCTTCCAGTCTGCCTCGACCGCGGCGTGCGCAGCAGCGTCCGTCGTGTCGATCTCCAGCAGCTCTGACTTGAGGCTGCCGCCGAGCACGATGTCCGTGCCGCGGCCGGCCATGTTGGTGGCGATCGTCACGGTGCCGGGGCGTCCGGCCTGCGCCACGATGATCGCTTCGCGGTCGTGCTGTTTCGCGTTCAGCACGTTGTGATCGACGCCCTTCTGCTGCAGCAGGCCCGAGAGCAGCTCCGAGGTTTCGACCGAGGTGGTGCCGACGAGGGCCGGCTGGCCGCGCTTAACGCACTCGCGGATGTCCTCGATGATCGCTTCGTACTTGTCCTTCTGCGTCAGGTAGACGAGGTCCGCCGCGTCGTCGCGGACCATCGGACGGTGCGTCGGGATCACGACCACTTCGAGGCCGTAGATCTGCTGGAACTCGAAGGCCTCGGTATCGGCCGTGCCGGTCATGCCCGAGAGCTTGCCGTACATGCGGAAGAAGTTCTGGAACGTGATCGAGGCAACCGTCTGGTTTTCCTCGCGGACGTGCACGCCCTCCTTCGCCTCGACCGACTGGTGCAGGCCATCCGACCAGCGGCGACCCGGCATCGTACGCCCCGTGAACTCGTCGACGATGATGACCTCGCCGTTGCGGACGATGTACTCGACGTCCTTGCGGTACAGCGCGTGCGCGCGCAACGCGGCGTTCAGGTGATGCATCAGCCGGATATTGGCCGGGTCGTACAGGCTCTGGCCTTCCTGCAGCAACCCGGCCTGCAGGAACAGGTCTTCGACGTGCTCATGGCCCTGGTCGGAGAGATGAACCTGCTTCGACTTTTCGTCGGCCCAGTAGTCGCCCTCGCCTTCCTCCGACTCCTGCTTCGAGAGACGCGGCACCAGCGCGTTGATCTTCATGTAGAGCTCGGTGCTCTCCTCGGCGGGGCCCGAGATGATCAGCGGCGTGCGCGCTTCGTCGATGAGGATCGAGTCCACTTCGTCGACCACCGCGAACGCGAGCTCGCGCTGCATGCGGTCTTCGATGCGGAACGACAGGTTGTCGCGCAGGTAGTCGAAACCGAATTCGTTGTTGGTGCCGTAGGTGATGTCGGAGCCGTAGGCCGCACGCTTCTCGTCGGGCATCAGGCCGGCCTTGACCACGCCGACGCTCATCCCGAGGAAGTTATAGATCGGCGACATCCAGTCGGCGTCGCGCTGCGCGAGGTATTCGTTGACCGTGACGATGTGCGCACCCTTGCCGGGCAACGCGTTCAGGTAGGCCGGCAGCGTCGCGACGAGCGTCTTGCCTTCACCGGTGCGCATTTCGGCGATCTTGCCGTTGTTGAGCACCATGCCGCCGATCAGCTGCACGTCGAAATGGCGCAGGCCGAGGGTGCGGCGCGAGGCTTCACGGACGACCGCGAATGCTTCGGGCAGGAGGTCGTCGAGGGTCTTGCCGGCCGCGAGCTGGTCGCGGAACTGGACGGTCTTGGCAGCGAGGTCCGCATCGGACAGGGCCTGGATGGCGGGCTCGAACGCGTTGATCTTCCTGACGAGGCCGTTGTACTGACTGACGAGCCGCTGGTTGCGGCTGCCGAAAATGCGGGTGAGCCAATTAGCCACTGGGGTTCCGGGCGATAAGCGTTGAAAATAAAGGCGGAAATTCTACAGGAAGGCGGTCTCCGTAGTTGGGACAGCCCTCCGTAGATACAAGGGGTTAGGGGTTAGGGGATAGGGGTTAGTCGGATGGGTGCAGCGCTGCGATTGGACAGCGTAGAGGCTTAAGGGTTTCGGCGGCCGTTTGGCCGAACGAACTTTAGAAAGTGATGGTGGGGTTGGGTTCCGACTAACCCCTAACCCCTAACCCCTGCTCACGGCGCTGCGAGGTACTTCATCGGGTTGAGGACGTTGCCATCCCGCAGCACCTCGAAGTGCACGTGAGTGCCTGTGGAGCGGCCCGTGCTGCCGATGACGGCGATGGCGTCGTTCTTCTGCACCGACCGGCCAACCTGCACGAGGTTGCGCGAGTTGTGTCCGTAGCGCGTCACGTAGCCCGTCGGGTGCGTGATCTCGACGACGTTGCCGTAACCCTGCTTCCAGCCGGAATACGACACGACACCGGGCCCGACGGCGATGACGCGGGAGCCCGTAGGACCCGCGAAGTCGACGCCGGCATGAAACGCGCCGCGACCCGTGAACGGATCGCTGCGATGGCCGAAATGCGAGGAAATCCAGCCGCCGATCAGCGGCAGTCCGCCCGGCATGATGCGCTGGCCGAGTTCACGCGACGCCATGACCATCTCGAGCGCCCCTAACTGCTGCGCGCGGTCGTTGATCTGCTCTTCGAGGGTGTCGAGCACTGCAGTGAGTTCAGGCACCTGCACGGAGCCACCCTGAGTCTCTTGTCCCTCAGGTCCGCCAGCGGGGGGCGGCTTGGCGAAATCGAATTCACCGCGGTCGAGACCGGCCAGGTCCGTCAGCCTGCGACCCAGGGCGTCGAGACGGATCAACTGGGCGTTCAGCGAACCGATTCGTGTGGCCAGGGCGTCGACCTTGCCGTCGATCTGTCCGCGGGCGGCCTGCAGGTCGGTCCTCTGCTGGGCCATGGCGCGCGCATAGGCACGCTGCTCCGCATTGCCGCCGAGCAGGAAACGCCCGAGCGCCAGACCGGCGATGAAAATGCCGACGACGAGAACCGAGGCCAGCAGCAGGCGTGGCCCCGTGAGGTCGATCTGTTTGGTGCGGCCACTGGTGCCGGTAACGATCCGCAAATTCATGCCGCGCCAACCCCCGGGGTGCGTCGATGGCGAAAAGAGACACGATCGCCGCGCCAGCCAGCGGGCATCGTTGCGTCGTGTCACGGATTCGCGAGACTATGCCCCGACCAGCCTCCACTTGGCAAACAAATCGGCTGTTTGCACAATTTACCTTAACAATGACGGATCGCCTGAAACCGCTGTTTGGAGGCCTCGCACCGGGCCTGGTCGCCCTCGAGAGAAAGGCCGCAGCGGCGCAGTCCTTGACCGAAACGGTCCGCCTGGAGCTGACCGAAGCCCTGCGTCCGCACCTGGTTTCGGCGGCCCGGCGTGGCGACGACCTGGTCGTCATCATGGATTCAGCTGCCTGGACGCCCCGCGTGCGCTACGGCGCGCAGTCGCTCAAGGAACGGCTGGAAGCGGGCGGCGAGCCGCCCATCGGCAAGGTACTGGTGAAGGTGAGAGGAAGGGGCTAGGAAGCGGTCGCAGCCGCCGCCGCGACGTAGCTGATCGGCGCGTCCTGCAGCGTTTCGAACGTCACTTCTTCCCACGCGCTGGCATCCGCAACCAGCGTCCGCAGCAGGCGGTTGTTGAGCGCGTGGCCCGACTTGAAGCCGCTGAACTCGCCGATCAGGCTGTGCCCGAGCAGGTAGAGATCGCCGATCGCGTCGAGGATCTTGTGCTTCACGAACTCGTCTTCGTAGCGCAGGCCGTCCTCGTTCAGCACGCGGTAATCGTCGAGCACGATCGCGTTGTCGAGGTTGCCGCCGAGGGCCAGGTTCTGCGCGCGCATGTATTCCAGGTCACGCATGAAGCCGAACGTGCGGGCACGGCTGACTTCGCGCAGGAACGTGGTCGTCGAGAAGTCCATCGAGGCGACCTGTGACCGGCGCTTGAACACCGGATGGTCGAATTCGATTTCAAAATTAACTTTAAAGCCGTCGTAGGGATCGAACCGCGCCCACTTGTCGCCGTCCTCGACCTTGACGCTCTTCTTGATGCGGACGAAGCGCTTCGCGGCGTTCTGTTCCTCGATTCCCGCCGACTGCAGCAGGAAGACGAACGGCCCGGCGCTGCCGTCCATGATCGGCACTTCGCTGGCGCTCAATTCGACGACGAGGTTGTCGATGCCGAGGCCCGCAAGCGCGGACATGAGGTGCTCGACCGTCGACACCGTGCCGCCGTCCACCGTGAGGCTGGTGCCGAGCGTGGTCTGGCTGACATTACCGGCCGAGGCCGGAATGTCGATGAGCTGGTCGAGGTCGGTGCGGCGGAAGACGATGCCCGAATTCGCCGGGGCCGGACGCAGGACCATCAGCACCTTCTTGCCGGTGTGCAGGCCCACGCCCGTGGCGCGGATCGAATTCTTGAGCGTGCGTTGCTTCAGCATGAAAGGGATTTGGCCCGGGACTTAGCCGCGTATTTTACCACAGGCGCCAGAAGAACCCTAAGCCCATGTTTCTCATGGTTTTATAAGGACGCTGCGCGCTGTGCCTGGGCCCAGGCCAGGTCCGCGATCGCGTCGGTGAAGGTCGCGTACTCACGGGCCCGCCCGCTGACGGCCGTACCCCGCACCACCCGGCTGCGGATGCCGTGGAAGATGCCGGCCAGCCGGAACATGCCGAAGGCCAGGTAGAACTCGAGGTCGCGCGGATCCAGCCGGAAGCCGGTGACCTGCTCGTAACGTGCCACGTACTCCGCTTCGGTCGGCAGGCCGAGCGCCGCCGCGTCCCGGCCGCCGAGCATCGGGGTCGAAAGCGACGGCAGCCGATAGGCCATCAGGTGGTAGGCAAAGTCGGCGAGGGGATCGCCCAGCGAGGAGAGCTCCCAGTCGAGGATCGCCACCACCCGCGGCTCGGTCGGATGGAACACCGCATTGTCCGAGCGGTAATCGCCGTGCACGACTGCGGCAGGCGGCTCCTGCGCCGGCATGTTGCGAGGCAGCCAGTCGATGACGCGCTCCATGGAGTCGATGCGACCACCCGCGGTGTCTTCCAGGTACTGCTTCGAGAACCGCGCGATCTGCCGGCTCAGGTACCCGGTGGGTTTGCCGTAATCACCGAGGCCCGCCGCTGCGGGACGCACCCGATGCAGGCGCGCGAGGGCATCACAGAGCGCCAGCGAATGCTCACGTCGGTGTTCTTTCGCCACGTCCGGAAACGAGGGATCCCAGAAGATGCGTCCGGCGACGTGATCCATCACGTAGAACCATGTGCCGACCACCGACTCGTCGGTGCAGAGCACGTAAGTGCGCGGCACGGGCACGTCGGTGTGCTGACCGAGCGCGGTGATGACTTTGTATTCGCGGTCGACCGCGTGGGCCGAGGCCAGCAACTGGCCCGGTGGCTTGCGACGCAGCACGTACTGCTGCGCCGGCGTCGTCAGGAGGTAGGTCGGATTCGACTGTCCGCCCTTGAACTGCCGGATCGACAACGGCCCCGCGAACCCTGCAACGTGCGCCTCGAGGTACTGCTGCAGGCGATCGCAATCGATCTCGAGGCCGGGACGCATTTCGATCGTCGCGGCTGCAATCGTCGAGACGGTCGTCGTTCCGGTCATGCGCTCACCCTGCGACCGTTGCCGGTCATTGCTGGCCAGAGAATTACTGGCCCGAGAATTTCGGCGCGCGCTTCTCGCGGAACGCGGCGACGCCTTCGGCGAAGTCCTGGCTCTCGATGCACGGCGCCTGCAACCTCGCCTCGGCACGGATCGTCTGCTCGTACCCCATGCCAGGCGCGCTGCGCAGCAGCTGCTTCATGTACCCGAGCGCAATCGGCGCCGCATCGCACAACTGTTCGGCCCAGGCAACCGCCGCCGCCACGACCTGGTCGTCTGGCACCACACGATTGGCGAGGTTCCATTCCAGGCACTTCGCTGCCGGCACGCGCTCGCCGCTGATGGCGAGTTCAAATGCGCGGCGGTGACCGACGCGTTCGGTGAGCAGCCAGGTGAGGCCGCCGTCGGGCACGAGGCCGATCTTCGCGAATGGCACCTGGAAGAATGCCCCTTCGCCCATCACGACCAGGTCGCAGACGAGTGCGAACGAACCGCCGATGCCGGTGGCGAATCCGTTCACTGCCGCGATCACGGGTTTCGGCATGCGGGCAATCTCGCGCAGCGCTGCGCCGTATTCCTCGTTGAGCTGGCGCTCGACTTCGGTGCCCGACGTCATGGGCTCGGCCTTGAGATCGGCGCCCGCGCTGAAACCCCGGCCGGCACCCGTCAGCACGACAGCGCGGACGGAGTCGTCGGCCGCCACTGCCTGCAGTTCTTTTTTTAATGCATTGCGCAGGCCCGTCGTGAAGCCGTTCAGCGATTCGGGCCTGTTCAGCGTGACGATCGCGACACGACCGCGGCGTTCAACCAGCACTTCACTCATGGCGACTCGATCTCCTCACGAAGCCTTGGCGGCAGCCGCGGCCGCGCCGTCATAGTACGTCTCGCCCGACTGCGCACGAACCAGCAAGCCCTTGGTCGGCTTGAAACGCTCGCCGTAAGTCCGAGCGAGGCGCTTGCACTCGGCGACGAATTTTTCGGGGCCGATCGTATCGATGTACGAGAGCGTGCCGCCCGTGTACGCAGGGAAACCCCAACCGAGGATCGAGCCGAGGTCGGCTTCATGCACGCTCTTCAGCACGCCTTCCTCGAGACAACGCGCCGTCTCGAGCGCCTGGACGTACAACAGGCGGGTCTTGAGTTCCTCGACGCCCGGTTGCTGCGCGAGCCGCGGATACTCGTTCGCGAGTCCGGTCCAAAGGACCTTCTTGCCGCCCTGCGGGTAGTCGTAGAAGCCCGCCCCGCTCTTGCGGCCGAGGCGCTGCAGGTCCTCGACGAAGTGTTTCACGACCGGCCAGCTGACCGGCTCCTTGTACCTGGCGCCGAGATCCTCACGCGACTGCTGCATGACCTTGTACGCAAGCTCGAGGCTCACTTCGTCGCTGACAGCGAGCGGGCCGACGGGCATGCCGGCAAGCTTGCCCGCGCTTTCGATCAGTTGCGGGTCGATGCCTTCGGACAGCATCTTCGCGCCTTCAGCGGTGTACGTGCCGAAGCAGCGGCTGGTGTAGAAGCCGCGGCTGTCGTTGACCACGATCGGCGTCTTCTTGAGCTGGCCCACGTAGTCGAGCGCGCGCGCGATGGCCTCGTCGCCCGTCTGCTTGCCGACGATGATCTCCACCAGCGGCATCTTCTCGACCGGCGAGAAGAAGTGAATGCCGATGAAACTCTTCGGCCGCTTCGACGCCTTGGCGAGGCCGGTGATCGGCAGCGTGGACGTGTTGCTGGCGAACACGGACGTCTTCGGCATGACGGCCTCGGCCTTCGCGGTGACGTCGGCCTTGATGGCGCGATGCTCGAACACCGCCTCGATCACGAGATCAGCGCCCTCGAGTTGTGCATAGTCGACCGTCGGCTTGATGCGTGCGAGCACGGCCTCGGCCTGCTCCTGGGTGCGACGACCCTTCTCGACGTCTTTCGCCAGCAGCTTGGCGGAGTAGGCCTTGCCCTTCTCCGCCTGCTCGGTCGTCGAGTCGATCAGGATCACTTCCATGCCCTGCATTGCTGAAACGTAGGCTACACCTGCTCCCATCATGCCGGCACCGAGCACGCCGAGCTTCGTCACCTTCGACTTCGGCACACCCGCCGGGCGCACCGAAAGCTTGTCGGCATTGCCCTTGTTCACGAACATCGTGCGGATCAGGTTGCGCGCGACCGGTCCGGTCACGAGCGTGGCGAAATACTTGGACTCGACCTCGAGGCCTTTCTCGATCGGCAGCAGCGTGCCTTCATAGACGCACGAAAGAATCGCGGCCGGCGCCGGGTAGTTGTGCAGTGTCTTCCTGGCGACGAGCGCCGTGGCACCCATGAACGTCTGCGTCGTGCCTGCGCTGGCAAACGCCACGCCGCCCGGCACGCGATAGCCCTTCTGGTCCCACGGCTGCACCGTCACCGGCGAACCCAGGAGCCAGCGCTTCGCGGCGGCAATCAGGTCGCCCGCCGGCACGACTTCGTGCACCAGGCCCAGCTTCTTCGCCTCAGTGGCCGCGATGTTGCTGCCTTCGAGCAGGTATGGCAGTGACTGCGTCACGCCGATCAGGCGCGGCATGCGCTGCGTGCCGCCGCCGCCCGGCAGCAGGCCGACTTTGACCTCCGGCAGCCCGACGAACGCCTTCGGGTCATCCGCAATCACGCGGTAATGGCACGCGAGGCACACCTCGAAACCGCCGCCGAGCGCGAGCCCGTTGATGGCCGCCACGAACGGCTTGCCGCAGGTTTCGATCCGGCGCAGCAGGTGGCCCAGGCCCGTGAAATTCTCGTACACCTGCACGGGCGTGAGCTGCGGACCGAAGCTGCGCAGAAACTCGGTGAGATCGTAGCCGGCGAGAAAGCTCGGCTTGCCCGACGTGATGATCGCGCCGCGGATAGCCGCGTCGGCAACGATTTGATCGACGATCACGGCGAGTTCCTTCTCGACGTCGGGACCGAGCACGTTCATTGAACGTCCCGGGCTGTCCATCGTGATCAGGGCGATGCCGTCGGCGTCGACGGCCAGATTGAAGTGCTTGGACATACTGCTGGTTCCTGGTCGGTCGGCGCGTCAGACGCGCTCGATGATGGTGGCCGTGCCCATACCCGCGCCCACGCAGAGCGTGATCAACGCGGTGTTGAGGTTACGGCGTTCGAGTTCGTCGAGGACGATGCCGGCGATGATTGCGCCGGTGGCACCCAGCGGGTGACCCATGGCGATGGCACCGCCGTTCACGTTGACCTTGTCGTGCGGCACGTCCATCACGCGCATGAAGCGCAGCACGACGGAGGCGAACGCCTCGTTGACTTCGAACAGGTCGATGTCCTTGACCGTCATGCCAGCGCGCTTCAGCAACTTCTGCGTCACGAGCGCAGGGCCGGTCAGCATGATCGCAGGCTCGCTGCCGATCGACGTGAACGCACGGATGCGCGCGCGCGGCTTGAGGCCGGCCTTGCCGCCAAAACGCTTGCTGCCGACCAGCACGCCCGCGGCGCCGTCGACGATGCCGCTCGAGTTAGCGGCCGTGTGCACGTGGTTGATCGCGTCGACTTGCGGGTATTTCATCTGCGCGACGGCATCGAAGCCCGCCTGCTCACCCATCGCAGCGAACGCAGGCTTGAGCGAGGCCAGGCTTGCAAGCGTGGCATCCGGGCGCAGGTGTTCATCGCGGTCGAGCATGACGCGGCCAAGGATGTCCCGGACCGGCAGGATCGATTTGGCGAAGCGGCCCTCAGCCCAGGCGGCAGCGGCACGCCGCTGGCTCTCGACGGCGTAAGCGTCGACGGTCTCGCGCGTGAAGCCATCGAGCGTCGCAATGAGATCCGCGCCCACGCCCTGCGGCACGAAGTACGTGGCGTAGGCGATGGCGGGGTCGGCCACCCATGCGCCGCCGTCGGCACCGATCGGCACGCGCGACATCGACTCGACGCCGCCCGCCACCACGGCCTGCGACTGGCCGGACATGACCTGCGCAGCGGCATTGTTGATGGCCTCGAGGCCCGAGGCGCAGAACCGGTTCAGCTGCTGGCCCGGCACGGATTCGGCGTAACCCGCGACGAGCGTCGCCACGCGTGCAATGTTGGCGCCCTGCTCGCCGATCGGCGAGACGCAACCGAGCACGACATCGTCGAGCAAGGTCGTGTCGAGGTGGTTCCGATCGCGCACGGCCTGCAGCGTCTGCGCCGCGAGCTGCATCGGAGTGATGCTGTGGAGCGAGCCGTCGGGCTTGCCGCGGCCTCGCGGCGTGCGGACGTGGTCGTAGATGAAGGCGTCGGCCATGCGTGTGACTCCGGTCGGGCCGCGCGGACGATCACGCTCCGCGTGGCGGTAGTTCGAAAACTGCGGGTTGGGGCGGGCCCGTGGCCGGGGCCCGTCCAGCATAATAAAGGACTGGTCAGTGGAACGTCAGCCTCACCGCGTGCCTCAGCTAGGCCAGGCCGCCGGCTGCGCGCAGCTGCTCGATTTCCGTTGCAGAGAATCCCGCTTCCGCCAGGACTTCACCGCTATCGGCGCCCGCCCGGTGCGGCGCCTGCACGGGTGCGACGGTGGAGCGGCTGAACCGCGGCGCCGGCGCATGCTGCTCGACACCATTTACCGTGATGAAGCTGCCGCGCGCGACGTTGTGCGGATGCCGCGCGGCTTCGCCGAGACTCAGTACAGGTGCTACGCACGCGTCGGTGCCTTCGAAGATTACGGCCCACTCATCGCGCGTCTTCGTCCGCACCGCCGCCGCGATGGCTGCCGCCGCTTCAGGCCAGTGCCTGCGACTCCCCGGGTAGCCCGCCGCGAGAAATTTCCTGTCGACGCCAAGCTTCTCGATCAGCAGCGCGTAGAACTGCGGCTCGATCGCGCCGATCGCAAGGTACCTGCCATCGCTGGTCTCGAAAGTGCCGTAATAAGGCGCAGCGCCCGCGAGCATCAGCTGCCCGGTCTCGTCGCGGAACCCGGGATCGGCAGCGCGTATGCCGAAGTAGATGCTGAGCAACGCGATGACGCCGTCAGTCATGGCGGCATCGATGACCTGACCCTTGCCGGAGCGGGAAGCTTCCAGCAGGGCTGCCAGCAGCCCGGAGAGCAGCATCATGCCGCCGCCGCCAAAATCGGCGACGAGATTCAGTGGCGGAACCGGCTTGCGGCCGGCCTCGCCGATCAGGTGCAGCGCACCCGTGAGCGCGAGGTAATTGATGTCGTGCCCCGCCGCATGCGCGAGGGGACCGGACTGGCCCCAGCCCGTCATGCGCCCGTAGACGAGCTTCGGATTGCGCGCGAGACAGACGTCCGGCCCCACGCCGAGACGTTCGGCGACGCCGGGCCGGAAGCCTTCGATCAAGGCATCCGCGCCGTCGATGAGCCGCAGCAGCGCCGCAATTCCCGCAGGACTCTTCAGGTTGAGCGCGATCGACCGACGGTTGCGCAGCAGTGTATCGACCGGATCGGGTTCCCCGGGTTGCGCCGAGACACGGTCGACGCGGATGACCGTCGCACCCATGTCGGCCAGCATCATGGCGCAGAACGGCGCTGGACCCAGCCCCGCGAGTTCGATGATCCGGATTCCCTGCAGCGGTCCCATGCGTTCCAGCCTCATGATGTGTTGCGAACGACCGCCTTCCTACCATTGGCGCGCCGGCGAGGGAAGCATATCCTGCGCGGGCTTTCGCACACTGCCGGGTGATATCGATGCTGCCCCTGCTGCAAGGAATCCGCGTCCTCGACTTCACGACGATCGTGCTCGGTCCCTATGCGACGCAGACACTCGGTGATCTCGGGGCGGACGTCGTCAAGATCGAACCGCTGCAGGGCGACCTCTTTCGCACGGTGCGCCCGGGCCGATCGCGCTCGATGGGCGCGGGCTTCATGGGATTCAACCGCAACAAGCGCTCGCTCGCGATCGACCTGAAGCGGCCGGAGTCGCGCGCGGTGCTGGCGCGACTGGTCAGCGGCGCCGACGCCATCGTGCACAACATGCGGCCCAAAGCCGCCGAGCCGCTGGGTCTCACGTACGAACAGCTCGCGCGCATCAAGCCCGACCTCGTCTACGCCTTCGCAGCGGGTTACGACCAGAGCGGCCCGAACGCCAACGAGCCCGCGTACGACGACATCATCCAGGCTGCTGCGGGCGTCGCTGCTTTGAACGCGAATGCCCAGGGCGAACCGCGGTACCTCTCGACGATCCTCTGCGACAAGGTCGGTGGCTTGCACCTTGCAATCGCGGTGGCAACGGGCCTCGTGCACCGCGCTCGGACGGGTAAGGGCTGCTGCATCGAAGCGCCCATGTTCGAAAGCACGGTCGCGTTCCTGCTGTCGGAACAGCTGGGCGGCGCAACGTTCGTACCCGCGCTCGGGCCGACGGGCTACGACCGGTTGGCCGCGCCCAACCGCAAGCCGTACCGCACGCAGGACGGCTTCATGGCGATCCTGCCGTACAACGGCACGCACTGGGCGTCGTTCTTCGAGATCATTGGACGCGCCGAATTCGCGCATTCCCCGCAGGTGCAGGACCCGGTGCTGCGCAGCCAGAGCGTGGACTCGCTGTACGCAATCATTGCCGAGGTGGCACCCACGCGCACGACGGCGGCGTGGCTCGCATCATTGCGTGCCGCCGACATTCCCTGCGCTCGCGTCAATTCGATCGGCGAACTGCTGCAGGACCCGCACCTGCTCGCGACGGGATTTTTCCAGGAATACGATCATCCGACCGAAGGACGCCTGCGTGCGCCGCGATCGCCCTTCCGCTGGCATGGCGGAACGGAGGCTGCGGACCGGCACGCACCCCGCCCCGGTGGTGACAGCCGCTCGGTGCTGACGGCAGCGGGATTCGCCGGCGAGGAAATCGATCGGCTCGCGGCAGACGGCGTCATTGGCGTCGATGACGGCACCGCGTAGGGATTGCGCACACGACATCAAGTCGGGTGCCTGATCCAGGTCCTTTCCCGAGCGCGTGTCTGCCTTTCCAAGCTCGGGAAAGGATCTGGGTCAGTCACCCGACATGGCAACCAGTGTTTACCTGGTGCGTCACCGGCCGCCGTTCACCACTCGCTGTTGTAGCGACCCTGCTTGAACCGCGTGCCAGGCGCCGGTGGCGCCTCCGGCGGGCCCGCGAAGCACTGCGCGCTGGCCAGCCATTGCCGCGCGATATCGCCCGTCACCGCGAGGTTGGTGTCGAGCACGTTTCGCGTCTGCGTGACGACGCGACAGAACTCCACCGCGCTGCCCTCGACGCGTTCCGCAGTGGCAGGCTCGTTCCACTCCCACAGCGCGCCGGACGGGCTGGTCAGGCGCAGATACGGCTTCACCGCGGGAACGTCACGACGGTTGACTTTGAACGTCCAGCCGAACGTGTTGACGCCCATCACCGCAACGTTGCGCAGCCGGTCGTGCTCGACGCGATCGATGCCGAGTGCGTCGAAGATCGCCTGCCCATGCGCCCAGGCTTCCATCTGCCGGGCACTCATGAACGACCGGGCGCTCATGTCGGGGCCGGCCCAGGCCAGGCGCCGGTCGGGGTCGAATGCGCCGTAGATATCCGCCAGCCGCTGGTACTGCGTGCGCCAGCGCTCGAGCAGGGCGGAGCCCGCGCACCCGTCCAGCCATCGCCTCGAATAGTCGATCAGCGACACGCCGGTGGCGCTCGCCTGGAGAATGTCGCGAAACAACGCCTGGACTTCTTCGCGACTGCGCGCGGCGATCTCCGAGGCGTGATCAAAAAAGTAGAGGTGGCCGAGGACGTCGTCGAACGTCCAGCCCTTGAACTGCGTGGGCTCGGCCCAGGCTTCGGCAGGCGCGTTCTCGAGCGCCGCATGCAGTGCGTCGCACTCGTCGCGGAAGTCGAGCGCTTGATCCAGGCTTGCGGTGCTGCTGGCACCCATCTTTGTTCACCTTGCAACCGATGGACAGAGCCAGGCGGAGGCCCGGAGCAGGGAACCTCCACCTGGACTCTGCATGCCTTTCCCGAGGCTGGCGGGAAAGGCGGTCGTCGTCAGTCGGCTTGCCGGCGCAGGAACGCTGGAATGTCGATGAACGATTCGTCGCCGTGGTCGAGGCTCAGGCCATCGCCGACCGCACGCGCACGCTCACGCAGACGCGGCGGCGTATCGTAGGCCGAGTAGTCGCCCGCGCCGAGCGGCGCACGACGGCGATCGGCGCGGCCGACGCCCTGGACGATCGTCGGCTGCGGCACCGCCTTGGCCACGGCACGACCAATCCCGGTTGCGACGACGGTAACGCGGACCTGGTCCGTCATCTCCGGATCGATCACGTAACCGACGACGACCGTTGCATCGTCCGAGGCAAACTGCTTCACGGTCTCGCCGACGAGGTGGAACTCGCTCGTGCGCAGGTCCATGCCGGCCGTGACGTTGATCAGCAGGCCGTGGGCGCCCGACAGGTTCACGTCCTCGAGCAGCGGGCTCGAGATCGCGGCTTCGGCGGCGGCGCGCGCACGGTTCTCGCCGCTGGCCTGGCCGGAGCCCATCATCGCCATGCCGGTCTCGGCCATGACGGTGCGGACGTCGGCGAAGTCGACGTTGATCATGCCGGGACGCGTGATCAGTTCAGCGATGCCCTGCACGGCGCCCTGCAGCACCTGGTTCGCCGTCTTGAATGCGTCGAGCAGCGTCATGTCGCCGCCGAGCACCGTGAGCAGCTTCTGGTTCGGGATGGTGATCAGCGAGTCGACGTACTTGTGCAGTTCGTTGATGCCCTGGTCCGCGAGCGACGTGCGCTTGTTGCCTTCCATCTCGAAAGGCTTGGTCACGACGGCGACGGTCAGGATGCCGAGTTCCTTCGCCACCTGCGCCACGATCGGCGCGGCGCCCGTTCCCGTGCCACCCCCCATGCCGGCGGTGATGAAGATCATGTCCGAGCCTTCGATCAGCTCGACGATGCGGTCGCGGTCTTCCATCGCAGCCTGGCGGCCGACTTCAGGATCTGCGCCGGCGCCGAGGCCCTTGGTGATGTTCAAGCCGATCTGCAGGCTGGTCTTGACCTTCGAGTGCTTGAGCGCCTGCGCATCGGTGTTGATGCACACGAAATCGACGCCTTCAATGCCTGAATTGACCATGTGGGTCACGGCGTTGCCGCCGCCGCCGCCGACGCCTACGACCTTGATGACTGCGCCCTGGTTTTCCGTATCTGCGAGTACGAACATGGGTGTGCTGCTCCGTAACAAAAGTAATGACGAATGACGAATGACTTGTTGCCTGGCACGGCAGCCTTTACCGCGCCCCAAAAAAACCTGTGCTGCCCTTCCTGCCCTTCCTGCCCTTCCTGCCCTAGAAGTTCCCCTTGAACCAATCCCGCATGCGCTGGATCGTCTTGCGCGGGCCCATCCCGCCATGCGAGTGCGGATGCACATGGCGCGTGCTGCGGCCGAACAGCAGCAGCCCGACGCCGGTCGAATGAATCGGATTGCGCACGACGTCCACCAGCCCGCTCACGCCCTGGGGCAGGCCGAGCCGCACCGGCGCGTGAAAAATTTCCTCGGCCAGCTCGATGACGCCGTCCATTTTCGCGCTGCCGCCCGTGAGGACGATGCCGGCGGCGATCTTGTCGTGGTAATCAGACCGCGCGAGTTCGTCGCGCACGAGCACGAAGATTTCTTCGTAGCGTGCCTCGACCACGCTCGCGAGCGTCTGCCGCGCGAGGCGCCGAGCCGGGCGATCACCCACGCTCGGCACTTCGATGGTTTCGTCCGCATTGGCGAGCTGCGACAGCGCGCATGCGTACTTCACCTTGAGCTCCTCGGCATGGTGCGTGGGTGTGCGCAGGCTCTGCGCGATGTCGTTGGTGACGAGGTCGCCCGCGATCGGGATCACGGCGGTGTGGCGGATCGCGCCGCCCGCGAAGACCGCCACGTCGGTGGTGCCGCCGCCGATGTCGATCAGGCAGACGCCGAGTTCCTTCTCGTCGTCGGCCAGCACCGCGTAGCTCGACGCCAGCTGTTCGAGCACGATGTCCTCGACCTCGAGGCCGCAGCGCTGCACGCACTTGACGATGTTCTGCGCGGCGCTCTCTGCGCCGGTCACGATGTGGACCTTCGCTTCGAGCCGCACACCCGACATGCCGACGGGTTCGCGAATGCCGTCCTGCGCATCGATGATGAATTCCTGCGGCAGGATGTGCAGGATCTTCTGGTCTGCGGGAATCGCCACGGCGCGCGCCGCGTCGATCACGCGCTCGACGTCGCTCTGCGTGACTTCCTTGTCGCGGATCGCGACGATGCCGTGCGAATTCAGGCTGCGCACGTGGCTGCCGGCGATGCCGGCGAACACGGAGTGAATCTGGCAACCGGCCATCAGCTCGGCTTCCTCGACCGCGCGCTGGATCGACTGCACCGTCGAGTCGATGTTGACGACGACACCGCGCTTCAATCCGCGCGAAGGGTGCGAACCCACGCCCACCACGTCGATCGTGCCGTCCACGGTGAGCTCGCCGACGATGGCGACGACTTTCGACGTGCCGATGTCGAGTCCGACGAGCAGGTTTCTTTCGGGCTTTCTAGGCATCGGGTGTCGCGTCCTCCCGCGGGGCGACGGCCAGTGCGGAACGGGTGTTCCAGCCCACGCTGAAGCCGTTCGTGTAGCGCATGTCCACGTAATTGATCTCCGCGACCCGCTTCGCCACGGTCGGGCTTGCGAGTCGAATGAAGCGTTCGAGGCGGTCCTTGACGTCCTGCCGGCCGAGCCTGACCTGCAGGCCATCCGCCAGCTCGAGTTCCCACGCGCCGCGGTCGTCGAGCCGGACGCCCGTGAGGCGCAGTCCGGATTCGAGCAGGCGGCCCTGGGCATCGATGTACAGTTGCGCAACCTGCGACTCGCTGCCTTCCGGGCCTTCGAGCAGCGGCAGTTCCGGCGGCACGTAGCGCGCATTGCGGATGAAGAGTTCGCCGCGCGCGTTCAGCAGCCCGGCGTCGTTCCACCGCGCCGCCGCCACCTCTTCGTTGACCACGACGCGGATGGCATCCGGCCACACCCGGGTCACGACGGCGCTGTCCACCCAGTCGGTCGACTCGACGCGCTTGCGAATGCGCTCGAGGTCCACCGAAGCCAGGCCACCCTGCGCGACCTCCGCGACGGCGCTCTCGATCTCCGGCGGCGAGACACGCTGGAAAGTGCCTTCGAGCAGGACTCGGCGCACCGGTCGGTCCAGCGCAAAGATCAGCAGCAGCGCCACGACGGCGCAGCCGGCGACGATCGCGGCCGTGGTGCCGATCGCGCTCCAGTCGAGGCGCTCCCACCACTTGGGCTCGGGGCGGGTCGCCTGCTTGCGCTGCTTCTTGCCGAACGGCAGTTTCATCGACGCCCCTCCGGATCGCGGCAGCTCGTTTCGAGGACCCGCCAGACGAGTTCGTCGAATTCGATCCCGCGTTGACGTGCCGCCTTCGGCACCAGTGAATGACTGGTCATGCCCGGCGCCGTGTTCACTTCGAGCAACCACGGCTTGCCCGCCCGGTCGCGCATGAAATCGACGCGACCCCAGCCGCTGCAACCGACCGCAAAGAACGCCGCGAGGGTAAGGCCCGCAAGTTCCTGCTCCGCGGCGCCCGTCATGCCGGGGCACAGGTACTGCGTGTCCTCGGCGACGTACTTCGCGTGGTAGTCGTAGTACTCGCCAGCCGGCACAATCCGGATCGAGGGCAGCGCTTCGAGCCCGAGCACGCCCACCGTGTACTCCTCGCCCTGGATCAGCTGCTCGACCAGCAACGAGCCCTCGTAACGCGCCGCCAGCTCGACGGCCGCCACGAGATCCGCATCCTTGAAGCAGCGCGTGATGCCGACGCTCGAGCCTTCGCACGCAGGCTTGACGATCACCGGCAGGCCCAGCTTGTGCGCCGCCGCGACGACGTCCTCGCCGCGCTGCAGGTTCACGTAGGCGGGCGTCGGCAGGCCGAGTGCCAGCCACACCTGCTTGGTGCGGATCTTGTCCATCGCGAGCGCGGACCCGAGCACGCCCGAACCCGTGTAGGGCACGCCCAGTGCGTCGAGCAGCCCCTGCAGAACGCCGTCTTCGCCACCGCCACGGTTGCCGTGCAGGATGTTGAAGACGCGATCGAACTGGCGGCCGCCCGGCGCGCTCAGCGCAGCGACCAGGGCAGGAATACCATCGACGGCCGTAGCGTCGACGCCGCGGCGTTGCAGCGCTGCAAGCACATTGCGGCCCGAGTCGAGCGACACCTCGCGTTCGGACGACGTGCCGCCGAGCAGCACGGCGACGCGGCCGAACCGGGTGGGATCCTGGATCAGCAAGGGCGACGTCATGAGCGTTGGCCTCGCGTCGCGACTGCAGCCGGCAAGGTGCGCGGCAGTTCGTTGGAGACGGCGCCGATGTGACCGGCGCCCATCGTCAGCACTACGTCGTCCTCACGCACGATGCCGGCCAGCACGTCCGGCAGCTCATCGAGCGACTTGAGCAGCACGGGTTCCACGCGACCCCGTGTGCGGATCGCACGGCAGAGCGATTTGCCGTCGGCGCCGGGGATCGGGGCCTCGCCCGCCGCGTAGACCTCTGCCACGACGAGCGCGTCCGTATCCGCGAGCACCTGTGCGAACTCGTCGAGAAGATCGCGTGTGCGCGTGTAGCGGTGCGGCTGGAACACCAGCACGACGCGACGTCCCGGCCAGCCCTGGCGCACGGCTTCGACCGTGGCAGCGATCTCGGTCGGGTGATGGCCGTAGTCGTCCACGATCGTGACCCTGCCGGCGCCGGTGTCGACGTCGGCGATCCACTGCAGGCGACGTTCGATGCCCTGGAATCCGGCCAGCGCGCGCTGGATGGCGGCATCATCGATCTCGAGTTCGGTCGCGACGGCAATCACCGCCAGGGCATTCAGCACGTTGTGGCGGCCGGGCAGGTTCAACGTGACCGGCAACGGCGGCGCGCCGCCCGGGCGCAGCACCATGAACTTCGACAGGCCCGCGAGTCGCTCGACGTCCACCGCGCGCACATCTGCGGATTCGTCGAATCCGTAGGTCAGGTAAGGCCGCGCGATGCTGGGAATCAGCGCACGCACGTTCGCATCGTCATTGCAGACAACCGCGAGCCCGTAGAACGGCAGGTTGTGCAGGAACTCGACGAAGCTGAGCTTCAGCTTCTCGAAATCGCCGCCGTGCGTGCCGAGGTGATCGGCGTCGACGTTGGTGACGATCGCGATCATCGGCTGCAGGTGCGTGAACGACGCGTCGCTTTCGTCGGCCTCGGCGACCAGGAACTCGCCTGCTCCGAGACGCGCATTGCTGGCCGCGCTCTTCAGCCGGCCGCCAATGACGAACGTGGGGTCCGTGCCGCCTTCGGCCAGGACGCTCGCCATCAGGCTCGTCGTCGTGGTCTTGCCGTGCGTGCCGGCCACGGCGATCGAATAGCGGAAGCGCATCAGTTCGCCGAGCATCTCGGCGCGCTGCACGACCGGAATGCGCCCGGCCAGTGCGCGCGCCACTTCAGGGTTCGCGGCGTCGATCGCGCTCGAAACCACGACCACGTCGGCACCGTCGACGTTCCCGGCGCGGTGGCCGATCACGATGCGCGCGCCGAGCTGCTGCAGGCGCTCGGTGGACTCGCCCCGCTTCAGGTCGGAGCCCTGCACTGCGTAGCCGAGGTTCAGCAGCACTTCCGCGATGCCCGACATGCCGCTGCCGCCGATACCGACGAAGTGGATCGTGTGAATCCGGCGCATGCGGTCTTTCATGCCGCCTCCCCTGCCGCCTGCATGCAGGCGTCGGCCAGCCGCTCGTCCGCATCGACGATGGCGCTCGAGCGCGCCGCCACGGCCATGCGCGTGAGCAGCGGGCGTCCCGCCTCGAGCAGCGTACGCAACAGCGCGGCCAGCGAAATCGGGGTCAGGCCGCTTTCGGGCAGGAGCTTGGCGGCGCCTGCCTGCACGGCGTACTGGGCGTTGCGGGTCTGGTGGTCGTCGACGGCAGCCGGGAACGGCACGAGGATGGCAGGCACGCCGGCCGCCGCGAGTTCGGTCACCGTCAACGCACCGGAGCGACACACGGCGAGGTCGGCCCAGCCGTAGGCGCTCGCCATGTCGTCGATGAAGGGTCGCACGTCGGCCTCGATGCCACGCGAGCGATACGCCTGCACGGTCTCATCGAAATTGTGCTTACCAGTCTGGTGCAGCACCGCGGGTCGCAGCGCGGCCGGCAGCTCGCCGATGGCAGCCGGCAGCACGGCGTTCAGGCGCGCAGCACCCTGGCTGCCGCCGAACACGAGCAGGCGCACAGCGCCTTCGCGACCGGCATAGCGGCGCTCGGGCGGTGCGATGGCGACGATCTCCGGACGCACCGGGTTGCCGACGCGCTCGGCCTGCACGCTGCTGCCGAAACTGTTCGGGAACCCTTCGAGCACGCGCCTGGCGAGGCGCGCAAGCACGCGATTGGTGAGGCCCGCGACGGCGTTCTGCTCGTGCACGACGAGCGGCCGGCCAAGCAACCAGGCCGCGATGCCACCCGGGCCGGACGCGAAACCGCCCGCACCGAGCACGACCCTGGGTTGATGCCTGCGGATCGCGCGCATCGCCTGATTGATGGCGACCAGCAGACGGAACGGAGCCGCCAGCAGCGTCGCTGCACCCTTGCCACGGAGCCCGCTCACGCTCAGCCACTCGACCGGAATGCCTGCGGCCGGCACCAGGCGCGCCTCGATGCCTTGCTGCGTGCCGAGCCAGACGATGTCATAGCCGCGACGCTGCAGCACGCGCGCCGTCGCGAGCGCCGGGAAGACGTGTCCGCCCGTGCCGCCCGCCATGACCATTGCGACCTTGCGCGTCATCTGCGACGGGCCTCGCGCGGTGCGACGCGCACGCGTCCGGTGGCCTGCGTGTCGTGGTGAATGCGCAGCAGCACGCCGATCCAGCCGAGCGTCACCAGCATGCTGCTGCCGCCGTAGGACAACAGCGGCAGGGTGAGGCCCTTGGTCGGCAGCAGGCCCATGTTCACGCCGATGTTCACGAAGGCCTGCAGGCCGAGCCAGATGCCGATGGCCGCGGCCACGTACGACTGGTACGCCTGCCCGGCCTGCGCAGCCTCGCGCGAGATCATGAGCGCGCGAGTCACGAGCAACGCGAACAGGGCGACGATGACGGTGACGCCGAGCAACCCGAACTCCTCCGCCAGCACGGCGAAGACGAAGTCCGTGTGGGCTTCGGGCAGGTAAAAGAGCTTCTGTACGCTCGCGCCGAGTCCAACTCCGAGCCATTCGCCGCGGCCGATCGCGATCAGCGACTGCACGAGCTGGAAGCCGCTGTCGAACGGATCGCCCCAGGGATCGAGGAAGCCCGTCAGCCGGCGCAGCCGGTAAGGCGAGACGACGGCGAGCGCCGCGAGGCCTGCCGAGCCGACGACGACCGGCACGAGCAGGTGCACGATGCGCGCGCCGGCCAGGAACAGCACGCCGAGGCCGGTCGCGAACAGCACCGTGGCGGCGCCAAAATCCGGCTCGCCGAGCAGCAGCAGAGCGGCGGCGGCGAGCACGCCGACCGGCACCATGAAGGACTTGAAGTCGCTGCGCAGTTCGTCCGAGCGGCGCACGGCGTAGCTTGCGACATACATCAGCAGCATCACGCGCGTCGCTTCGG
Organism: Gammaproteobacteria bacterium; assembly: GCA_011391405.1. GTDB lineage: Bacteria > Pseudomonadota > Gammaproteobacteria > Steroidobacterales > Steroidobacteraceae > RPQJ01. The sequence goes on along the minus strand of JAABQQ010000044.1, from coordinate 21,965 downwards.
ACACCTGGAAATTCATGAATCCGAGCCGGATCCAGCGCCGCGATCCGTTGACCTCGTAGCCGATGCCGGGAATCAGCACGACGACGAGCAGCAGGAACGCGCCGCCCAGCAGGTACTTTGAATACTCGTCCCAGATGCGCGTCGGAACGGCCAGTCCGACGCAGCCGGCCACGAGCCCCAGCGCCACGTAGACCAGCTGGCGCGTGAAGTAATGAAACGCCGCGCCGGTCTCCTTCTCGGAGACGCCAATCGACGCCGACGCGACCATGATCAGGCCGATCAGCAGCAGCGCACACACGGTACCGATGATCCACGGATCCAGCAGCAGGCGGCGCGGCTGGCCGCTCGAACGTGCGTAACTGTTGACGGTGGAAGCCGGCGCGCTCATGCAGCGAGACTCCTGACGGCGGCGGCAAATTCATCGCCGCGATGGCTGTAGTCGCGGAACATGTCGAGGCTCGCGCAAGCCGGCGAGAGCAGCACGGTGTCGCCCGGTTGCGCGACGGCTTGCGCCGCCCGTACGGCAGCCGGCATGTCGCTGGCGCGCTCCGTGGCGCAGACGTCGGCCAGCGTGGCGGCAAGCGCAGGCGCATCGCGGCCGATCAGCACGACGTGACGGACCTTGTCGCGGAACGCATCCCGCAGCTCCGAGAAATCCTGGTGCTTGCCATCGCCGCCAGCGATGACGACGAGCGGGCCGACCAGGCCCCGCACGGCCGCGAGCGTCGCACCGACGTTGGTGCCCTTAGAGTCGTTCACGTAGCGCACACCGCGGATATCAGCGACCCACTGCGAGCGGTGCGGCAGCCCCCCGAACGCGCACAGCGCATCGAGCGCCGGAGCGAGCGGCAGTTCGAGGGCTTCGGCCATCGCCAGCGCAGCCATCGCGTTCGCTGCGTTGTGCAGGCCCTGCAGCCGCATCGCCGCGAGTGGCAGCAACGGTTCGCCCCGTCGCACGATCATCGGCGCAGGCGAGCGCTCGAGCGTGTAGTCGGCGTCGTGTGATTCGAGACTGAACGACACCACGGACTGGCCCGGGCGCGGCATGCCACGCACCGCCGGGTCGTCGGCGTTGATCACGGCCACGTCGCAGCCGTCGAAGATGCGGGCTTTCGCCGCACCGTAAGCTTCGAGACTCGCGTACCGATCCATGTGATCGGGCGTCACGTTGAGCACGGTCGCCGTCACGGTCCGCAGCGAGTGCGTCGTTTCGAGCTGGAAGCTCGACAGCTCCAGCACGTAGAGATCGGGCGCGGGACGCTCGAGCAGGTCGAGCGCCGGTTCGCCGAGGTTCCCGCCCGCCACTGCGCGCCGGCCACCGGCGTTCGCGATCTCCGCCACGAGGGTCGTCACCGTGCTCTTGCCGTTCGTGCCGGTGATCGCGGCAATCGGCGCCGGTGCCTCACGGGCGAACAGCTCGATGTCACCCACGACCGGGCACCCGCGCTCGCGCGCTGCGCGCACTACCGCTTCCTGCAAAGACAGGCCTGGCGAAATCACGACTTGCGCGACATCGTCGAGCAGCGATGAGTTGAACGCCCCCGTCCGCAGTTCGGCGGCCGGGACATCCGCACGCAGCGCATCAACGCCCGGCGGATTCGCGCGAGTGTCGGCGACCCGCACCGTGAGACCCTTGCGGTCCAGGTAGCGCGCGGCTGAAAGCCCGGTGCGACCGAGCCCCAGCACCAGGGCGCGGGTACCGGCAGCAAGCGGAGCCTGTGGGTGGAGCGCTGCGGTCATCGGAGCTTGAGCGTCGCGAGGCCGAGCAGCACGAGGATCACGGTGATGATCCAGAAGCGGACGATGACTTTCGGTTCCGCCCAGCCCTTGAGTTCGAAGTGGTGGTGGATCGGCGCCATCCGGAAGATCCGCTTGCCGCGGAGCTTGAACGACGCCACCTGCAGGATCACCGACACCGTCTCCATGACGAACACGCCGCCCATGATGAAGAGCACGATTTCCTGCCGGACGACGACGGCGATGACGCCCAGCGCCGCGCCGAGCGCCAGTGCGCCGATGTCACCCATGAACACCTGCGCGGGATACGTGTTGAACCACAGGAACCCGAGACCTGCGCCGAAGATCGCCGAGCAGATCACGAGCACCTCGCCTGCGCCGGCGAGGTACGGGATACCGAGGTAGTTCGAAAACACGACGTTGCCCGACGCGTACGCGAACACGCCGAGCGCGCCCGCGACGAGCACCGACGGCATGATCGCGAGGCCGTCGAGCCCGTCGGTCAGGTTGACTGCGTTGCTCGAGCCGACGATCACGAAGTACGTGAGCGGGATGAAAAGAACGCCGAGCGGGACGACGAAGTGCTTGAAGAAGGGCACGTACAGCGTCGTGTCGGCGGGCGACTGCGCGGTGACGTACAGCACGATCGCGGCGCCGAGCCCGGCGAACGACTGCCAGAAGTACTTGTACCGCGCGATCAACCCGCGCGAATTGCCGACGACGAGCTTGAGGTAATCGTCCCAGAACCCGATCAGGCCGAAGGCGATGGTGACCAGCAGCACCACCCAGACGAAACGATTCGCGAGATCGGCCCACAGCAGCGTCGCCGCGACGATGGCCGCGAGAATCAACGCACCGCCCATCGTCGGCGTGCCTGCCTTGCTCAGGTGCGTCTGCGGACCGTCGGACCGCACGCGCTGGCCGACCTGGTACTCGGCAAGCCAGCGGATCATGCGCGGGCCTACCAGCAGCGAGATCGCCAGCGCCGTCAGTGCCGCGAGGATCGCCCGCAGGGTCAGGTACTGGAAGACATGGAAGCCTGAGTAGTAGTCGGCGAGCCAGCCGGCGACGTGGCGCAGCATCTAGTGTCCCCCTGCCTGCGCCGTGCCACCCTGCACCAGGGCCGCGGTCACGCGTTCCAGACGATTCACGCGTGAACCCTTCACGTAGATCGTGAGACCGTCGTGCAGCTCGGGCAGCAGTGCTGACAGCAGGGCGTCCGTGCTCGCATGCCAGGACGCGCCGGGACCGAACGATTCCACGGCCGGCTGCGACCCCGCGCCGACGGCGAGCAGCCGGGTGACGCCGCACTCGCGCGCGAGCGCACCCATCTCCGCATGCAGGTGCGCACCTTCCTCGCCCAGTTCGGCCATCTCGCCGAGGACGAGCCAGCGCTCGCCCGGCACGCCGGCCAGCGCTCGCAGGCCCACGCGCAGCGACCCGGGATTGGCGTTATAAGCGTCGTCGATCAGGCGTGTGCCGCGCAGCGCCTGCTTGACTTCGAGCCGGCCCGAGACCGGCCGCATCGACTGCAGGCCACGCTGCACGGCGTCGAGCTCTGCACCAGCCGCCATCGCAGCCGCCGTAGCGGCAAGCGCGTTCATGACGTTGTGTTCGCCGGCGAGACTCATTGCGATGGATCGCATACCCGAAGGTGTGACCAGCTCGAACGTCGTCACGAATCCGGTCGACCCGAGGTGGCTGCGCACGTCGCGAGCGGAGACGTCGGCGCGTTCACGCAGGCCGAACGTGACAACGCGACCCGTGCGGCGGGCCAGGCCTCGCCAGAACGCGGCGAAGCGATCGTCGGCGTTGATCACCGCTGTGCCGTCCGGCCCGAGCGCTTCGAACATCTCGCCCTTGCCCCTGGCAACGCCGTCGATGCCGCCGAATCCTTCGAGGTGCGCCTGGCCTGCGTTGATCACCAGGCCGACCGTCGGCTCGGCGATCGCGGCCAGGTGCGCGATTTCGCGCAGGTGGTTCGCCCCCATCTCGATGACGGCGCAACGATGCGCGGCTTCGAGCCGGCACAGCGTGAGCGGCACGCCGATGTGGTTGTTGAGGTTGCCCTGCGTCACGAGACACGGCCCCAGTTCGGCCAGGATCGCACCGGTCATTTCCTTGACCGTCGTCTTGCCGTTGCTGCCCGTGATGCCGACCACGACGCCGGCGAACGAGCGACGCCAGGCATTCGCAAACGTGGCCAGACCGGCCAGCGCGTCGGCGACGACGACCTGCGGCAGCACGCAATCGACTGGTCGGCTGACGATCGCGCCTGCGGCGCCGCGCTTTGCGGCATCGGCGACGAAGTCGTGACCATCGAAGCGGTCGCCCGTGAGCGCAACGAACAGCGCGCCCGGCTCCAGTGCACGCGAGTCGCTGATGACGCGCGCAAACGTCGCATTGGCACCCTGCAGGATGCCGCCGCTCACCTTGGCGAAAGTTGCGAGGTCGCGGCTGATCATGCAGCGCCCCCGGACAGGCAGGCCTGTACCGTCTCGCGGTCGCTGAACGCGCGCGTCTCGGTGCCGACGATCTGGTAGTCCTCGTGGCCCTTGCCCGCGACGACCACGACGTCGCCAGCCTCAGCCTCGTCGATGGCCTGGCGGATGGCCTCGGCACGGTCGGGCACCACTTGCGCAGCCACGGCGTCACGCATGCCGGCGAGAATCTGCGCGATGATCGCCGCCGAATCCTCGGTGCGCGGATTATCGTCGGTGACGATCGCAAGGTCAGCGCCGGCCTCGGCGATGCCTCCCATCAGCGGACGCTTGCCGGGATCGCGGTCGCCACCACAGCCGAACACGCAGAGCAACCGGCCACGCACGTGGGCGCGGCTCGCATCGAGCACTTTCGCGAGCGCGTCGGGTGAATGCGCGTAATCGACCAGGACCAGCGGTTGCGTGCCGCCGCCAAAGGACTCCATGCGTCCAGGCGGTGCGACGCACAGCGCCAGCGCAGCCAGCGCCTTCTGCAGCGGCACGTTCCAGCCGAGCAGCACGCCAAGCACGGCGAGCAGGTTCTCCGCATTGAACTCGCCCATGAGGCGCGAGCGCAGCAGGCCGGTACCCCAGCTGGTTTCAATGTTCATCGTGAGACCGGCTGCCGTCGCGCGCAGCTCCGAGACGCGGATCCAGCCCGTGCCGCGCTCGGCCCACACATCGTTCGCCGTGGTGTAGACGATCTTCTCGAGCGCCGGATCGAGTCGCTCGACGAGCTCGCGACCGAACGGGTCGCGCACGTTGATCACGGCGCAACGCAGGCCCGGCGTGTGGAACAGGCGCGTCTTGGCCGCAGCGTAAGCCTCGAGCGTGCCGTGGTAATCGAGATGGTCGCGCGTGAGGTTGGTGAAGACGGCAGTGTCGAAATTCACGCCGGCGACGCGGTCCTGGTCGAGCGCGTGCGACGACACTTCAAGGCCGAGCGTCGACGCGCCTTCGTCGCGAGCTTCGGCAAGACGGCGCTGCACCGTGACCGCATCAGGCGTGGTGAGCCCGGCTTCCCGCACGTTACCGGGATGACCGTGGCCCAGCGTGCCGACGTACCAGCCACGACGACCCAGGAAGTCCGACGCCTGCGCCAGCAGGAAGGCGGTGGTGGTCTTGCCGTTGGTGCCGGTGATGCCGGCGACACGCAGGTCGGCCGATGGCCGGCGGAAAAAGCGATCCGCGAGCTCGCCGACGTGACGGCTGAGGTGCGGAATGGCGATCGCTGCAACGCGCTCGGGCAGCACCGGCGGCTCGAGGTCGGCGCCTGGCTCCCACAGCACTGCCACCGCACCGCGCTCGACGGCAGTCGCCGCATGCAACAGGCCGTGCGTCGTGCGGCCCGGGCATGCCAGGAACACGCAGCCCGGCGTCGCGGCGCGGCTGTCCTGCACCAGATCCGTCACCTGCAGGCCGTGCGGTGCGGCGACGTCGAGGCCCTCGAGCAGGCGGCCGAGCGTCATGTTGTAACCGGAGCTCTGGCGGGTCTTGCCGAGTGCGTTCATCGCGCGCTCACCACGGATCCTGCGCTTGCACGAGTGTCGTGGCCGGCACGCGCTGCAGATCGTCGGGAGGAATAGCGAGCAGGCGGAGCGCGCCGGACATCACCTCGGAGAACACGGGCGCCGCGACGTCGCCGCCGTAGAACTTGCCGGCACTCGGCTCGTCGACGACCACGATCGCAGCCAGGCGCGGGTTGCTCGACGGCACGACGCCACCGAACACGGCCATGTACTTGGTCGAGTTGTAACCGCCGTCCGCTGCCTTCCACGAGGTGCCGGTCTTGCCGGACACCCGATAACCCATCACCGCGGCGCGACGGGCCGTGCCGGCCTCGCTCACGACGCTCTCCATCATCTGCACGAGTTCGCGGGCAATCGCTTCGTCCATGATGCGCTCGCCTTCCGGCGGCACATCCACGCGGCGGAGACTCACCGGACGGCGCGTCCCACCCGCACCGAGCACGGCATAGGCCTGCGCCAGCTGCAGCGGCGTGACCGACAGGCCGTAGCCGTACGACATCGTGGCCTGGCCGATCGAGCGCCAGTGATCGTAGCCCGTGAGGATGCCGGCCGACTCGCCAGGGAAGCCCGAGCCGGTCACCGAGCCGAACCCGAGGTCGCGCAGCGTCGACCACATTTCCTGCGGCTTCAGTGTCAGTGCAATCTTCACGATGCCGACGTTGCTCGACTTCTCGAGCACCGTGCGCACGTCGATGGTACCGAGGTTGTGCTTGTCCTTGACCGTCTTGATGCCGACGCGCAGCGTGCCCGGCCCGGTCTCGATCAGCGTGTCCGAGTGGAAACGCCCGGTCTTCAGGCCGGCGGCGACCACGAACGGCTTGATGCTCGAGCCCGGCTCGAAGAAATCGTTGGTCGCGCGATTGCGGTAGCGCGACGGCAGGTATTGCTCGCGGTCGTTCGGGTTGAACGCCGGCTGGTTCACCATGGCCAGCACTTCGCCGGTCTGGATGTCGAGCACGACGACCGAGCCGCCGTGCGCCGAGTTTTCCTGCACGGCCTGCTTGAGCGCGCGGTAAGCCAGGTACTGCACGCGCAAGTCGATGCTGGTGCGCAGGTCCTGGCCCGGGCGCGGCGCCTTGATGCGCTCGATGTCCTCGATCGTGCGGCCTTCGCGGTCGCGCATCACGCGCTTGATGCCCGGTTCGCCGCCCAGCCACTGGTCGAACGCGAGTTCGAGACCTTCCTGGCCCACGTCGTCGACGTTGGTGAAGCCGAGCAGGTGGCCCGTCACTTCGCCCGCGGGGTAGTAGCGACGGTATTCGCGCAGCGTGTCGACGCCGCTGATGCCGAGCGCCTTCACCTTCGCCGCATCGGCCGGGCGCATGTGGCGCACCAGGTAGACGAATTCACGGTCGAGGTTGCTGGTGACGCGGCGGGCGAGCCAGTTCTTGTCGCGGTCGAGCGCCTTGGCGAGCCTGGCGAATTCCTGCGGATGCTGCGCGAGCTTGCGCGGATCGGCCCAGACAGTATCGACCGGCGTGCTGACCGCGAGCGGCTCGCCATTGCGGTCGACGATCATGCCGCGGTTCGCTGAGAGCTTCACGTCACGCAGGATGCGGGCGTCGCCCTGCCTCGCCAGGAAGTCCTGGTCAATGACCTGCAGGTAGATCGCGCGTGCCAGCAGCGCAATCCCGCCCAGCGTCAGCAGCGCGCCGACGAGCCACAGGCGCCAACCGCCGACCGCGGTCGGGGCCGCGTCGCGGGCGTGGTGATCGCGGAGCGACGAGCCGCGCCTCATGGTTGCACGATGCGAAGTTCGGACGCCTGCGGCGTCACCATGCCGAGGTCGTCGTGCGCGACCCGTTCGACGCGGCCGTGCGTGGCCCACGTGCTCTGCTCGAGCTGCAGCTGGCCCCACTCGATGTCGAGGTCGTCGCGCGTCGTCGTGAGCTTCTGCAACTCGCTGAAACGGTTGCGCGCTTCCTGCTTGCCGTAGACGACGCCGAGCGCGGACGCGAGCACCATCACCCACAACGCTGCGACCAGGAGCCGCCAATGCACCTGACTCATGCCGCGATCCTCTCGGCCACGCGCAGCACGGCGCTGCGCGCGCGCGGGTTGCGGGCGATTTCCTCGTCGCCGGGCATGACGGCGCCGCCGATCAGCTGCAGGCGGGGCCGGGCATGCGGCGGCACGTTCGGCAGCTCCGCGTAGATCGGATCGCCCTGGGCCTCGCGGCGCATGAAGCGCTTGACCAGCCTGTCCTCGAGCGAATGGAAACTGATCACGCACAGCCGGCCGCCCGGCGCGAGCAGGTTGACGGCCTGGGGCAACGCGGCCTCGACTTCCTCGAGCTCGCGATTCACGTAAATTCGGATCGCCTGGAAGGTGCGCGTCGCCGGGTGCTTGCCGGGTTCGCGCGTCGGCACCGCTGCGGCCACGATGTCGGCAAGTTGTCGCGTGGTGCCGATCGGCGTCTCAGCGCGCGCGGCCACGATGGCGCGTGCGATGCGCCGCGAGAATTTTTCTTCACCGAGCTTGAACAGCACGTCCGCAATCTCCCGCTCGCCCGCGCGCGCTAACCATTGCGCGGCGCTCAATCCGGACTCGTTGTCCATGCGCATGTCGAGCGGACCGTCCTGCATGAAACTGAAGCCCCGCACAGCCTCGTCGAGCTGCGGCGACGAGACCCCCAGGTCCAGCAGTACGCCTTGCAGCTCCCCCTCCCAACCTGCCGCGCGGACCCGCTCCTCGAGCCGGCCGAACGACCCCCGTACCAGAGTGAGACGCGGCTCTGCGGCGAATCGCTCGCGACCTGCCGCAATGGCTGCTGGATCGCGATCGACGGCGCAGAGGCGGCCAGCGGGACCGAGCTGCTGGAGGATGGCCGCGCTGTGCCCGCCGCGGCCGAACGTCGCGTCGCAATAACGCCCGTCAGCCTTAACGGAGAGCCCGGCCAGCACCTCGTCGAGAAGTACCGGCGTGTGCGCCACCACCTCGCGCGCCTACAGCGACAGCTGTTCGAGTTCGGCGGGCAGTTCGCCCGGCTCGTCACCCGCTTGCAGCCATTCGTCGCGACGCTCGTTCCAGTGCTGCTCGTCCCACAGCTCGAAACGGCTGCCCTGCCCGATCAGCATCGCCTGGCGCGAAAGCCCCGCGTATTCGCGCAGCTTCGGCGGGACCAGCACGCGGCCGTGCGAATCCAGCTCGAGGTCCGTGGCGTGTCCGACCATGAGCCGCTGCAACCGCCGCACCTGCGGATTCAGGGTCGGCAGGCGCATCAGCTTGCGTTCGATCTCCTCCCAGTCAGGAAGGGGATAGATCAGCAGGCACTTGTCGGAACGGTCCACCGTCGCCACCAGCCGCCCTTCGCTGCGCTCGACCAGCGTGTCCCGGTACCGCGCGGGCATGGCCACGCGGCCTTTGGCATCGAGGGTGACTTTGTTGGCTCCACGAAACATGTCAGGCGTCTTCCGGGCCGGCAGCCCATTTCATCCCACTTTTTCCCACTCGCCGCCACTATAGGGGTGGGGCGCTGCCAGCGTCAACGGTTCGCACCAAAATTTTCTTAGCTCTGACAGTGACTTAGCTTGGAGACGGTCCAGTGCAGCGAAGCTCTGTTTTGCTTTAGTAAAACAATCATGAACTTAGCGAATGTTCCTGAACTGAACGTCAGGATTGGGCAGGCGTGGGGAATCGCGTCCAACGGAATCGCCGGGGCACGATTCGGGGACGCCTGCGCGGCCGGAACGCACCCCACGATGCGCGTTTTTGTGGGAGAACGAAGCCGAAACACAGCGACGCCCAGCCCGCCGGGTGAACGAGCGGGTGGGACGAAGTGGGTTGTCAGGCCCGTGGTGGGCCGACCTGGCGCAAAAGAGGTGGGAGTCGGCCGATAAGCCGGGTTCTGTCGAGGACAACCATCCATCTGGGACGCACGTCACCGTGCGCCTCAAGCGACCTACCCGGAAGCCCCTGCGGGCAGCAGGAACGGACCCGAAGGCCCGCGCGCTTCCCTATTTGGTCTTGCTCCAGGTGGGGTTTGCCGTGCCGCCGAATGTTGCCACCGGCGCGGTGCGCTCTTACCGCACCCTTTCACCCTTACCTGCCACGACCCGTTTGCACGTGCCGCGACATAGGCGGTTTGCTTTCTGTTGCACTGTCCGTGGGCTCGCGCCCCCCAGGCATTACCTGGCACCTTGCCCTATGGAGCCCGGACTTTCCTCCACGTCGTTAAACGCAGCGGTTGCCTGGCCGACTCCCACGTGCAGTATACGCTTTCATGCCCCGGGCTTCGGCGGCGCCAGCGCGAGCGCGCGCTCGTAGAGTTCCTTGCGGCTGCGGCCCGTGAGCTGCGCGGCGATACGCGCGGCCTGCGACACCGGCAATTCCTGCAACAGCACTTGTAGAGTGCTTGCCGCAGCCAGCGCCTCCGCATCGTCGTCCTCGCTCGCGGGCGCACCCGCCACGACGAGCACGATTTCGCCCCGCGACATGTTGGCATCGGTCGCGCACTGTTGCGCCAGCGCGGCCAGCGTACCGCGGTAAACGTGTTCGAACCGCTTGGTGATTTCACGTGCCACGGCCGCTTCGCGCTCCGCGCCAAACACCGTCGCCAGATCCTGCAGCGTCGCCTCGAGCCGGTGTGGTGCCTCGTAGAAAACAAGCGTGCGCGTTTCGTGCGCCAGGGTTCCGAGCGCCGCACGCCGCGCCGTGGCTTTGGCGGGCAGGAATCCTTCGAACACGAAACGATCGGTGGCGAGGCCCGCGATCGACAGCGCCGCAATCGCAGCGCATGGGCCAGGGAGCGAGACGACTTCGATGCCCGCACGCCCAGCCGCGGCCACCAGCAGCGACCCTGGATCGCTCATCAGGGGCGTACCCGCGTCGGTGACCAGCGCGATGCGTGCACCAGCCTGCAGGCGCGACACCAGCGCCGGAACTCGCTCGCGCTCGTTGTGCTCGTGCAGTGATTCGATGGAACCGGCAGCGCGCGCGATGCCGCAGGCTTCGAGCAACGTGCGCGTATGCCGGGTGTCCTCGGCGAGCAGCAGGTCGGCATCGCGCAGACAGGCGGCGGCGCGCGGACTCAGGTCCTGGAGGTTGCCGATGGGGGTCGCCACGACGAACAATGCGCCGGCCGGCTTCCGCCCCGTAGAATCCGTCGCAGTATCGGTCACGCGCGCCTCCCAAGGATCTCGCATGCTGCACGTATCGCCTCAAAGCGGGCAAGCTCGCCGCACGAGCCGCTGGGCCGGCTGGATCGCGTCGTCGATGATCCTTTGCGCCTGCATCGCACCGATCGCGCACGCACAGCCGACCGCGCCGACCCTGGCGCAGGCGGACGCGCTTGCACGCGACGGCAAGCACCTCGAGGCCGCCGGTCGTTACGAGCAACTCGCGCGCCGCGGCTTCATGAACTGGGACGCCGGCACGGCGCTGCTCGCCGCGCGCGAGTACGTCATGGGCGGCGACGTGAACGACGCTCAGCGCCTGCTCGACAAAGCCCGCAGTCGCGTCAGGAGCGACGACGAACGCGCATTGCTGGCCGAGGTCGCTGCGCGTATCGCGCTCGCACGTGGCGATGCAGCCCGTGCTCTTGGGATTCTGCGGGCGTTGCCGCAACCCTGGCCGACCGCATCCGCGCCGGAACTGCTGGCGTTGCGCGGGCATGCCGAGATCGCGACGGGCGATTCGCTCGGTGGCGTACGTACGTTCGAGGAACGTGCTGCGCTGCTCGCTTCGCCGGCAGCCCGGGCCGCGAACGACCGCCTGCTGTTCGACTATCTGCTGCAACGTCCGCCAGGCCCCGTCACTGCTGCCGGAGTGTCGGAGCGCGAGCGCGGCTGGCTCGAATTGCCGGCTATCGTGACGGCAGGCAGCAATGACGCTGCACAGGCTGCGACCGTGGCTGCGTGGGTAGCACAGCATCCAGGACACCCGGGCACGGCTTTCCTCCCCGATGCGGGCCAGGCTCAACCGGGCTTCGCGACGATCGGCGGCGGACCCGCGACGAGCATCGCCCTGTTGTTGCCACTTTCCGGTAAGCAGCAGTCGGCCGGCAGCGCAGTGCGCGATGGCTTCGCAGCGGCCTGGTTCGCTGCGTCGTCGGCCGACACGCGGCCGCGCATCGAGATGTACGACACTGCCGCGCCCGGCGCCGCCGCTGCGTACCAGCGCGCGATCGCAGACGGGGCCCGGATGGTCGTCGGGCCGCTGACCAAGGAAGAGATCACTGCGGTCATCGCCTCGCAGCCGGCGGGACTGCCCGTCCCGACGCTCGCGCTGAATTCCGCTGCTACTGCGCCGGGAATAGCCGCGCCGGCCTTCCTCTATCAGTTCGCGCTCGACCCCGAGCAGGAAGCGCGCGCCGTCGCGCGACGGATCGCGGACGATGGCTGGGTGCGTGGTGTCGCGCTGTTCCCGGACAATGCGTGGGGCCAGCGCCTGCACGACGCTTTCGCGCAGGAGCTGCAGGCAGTCGGCAGCGTCACGTTGATGTCCTCGCAGTATTACGCGGCGGGCGCGAAGGATTTTTCCGGACCCTTGCGGGCAGCGCTGGGCCGTTACGGTGGCGCCGGCGATCGCAGTTCCAACCCGAACCAGCCATTGCCGCCGCGCAATGCGGTGAGCGAACAGGCGGCGGGTCCGCAGTTCGCCTTCGTTGCGGCGACGCCGCAGGCGGCGCGGGCCATCCGGCCGCAACTCCGCTTCCAGATGACCTATGACCTGCCGCTCTATTCGACCTCCGACGCCTGGGATCCCAGCGTGCGCGCGGCTGCGGACATGGACGGCCTGGTGTTCCCGGAAATGCCGTGGCTGCTGTACGGCGGCCAGGGCGCTCCGGAACTCTGGGATGCTCTGCAGGACGACTGGGCGGCGCGAGCGCGGGGTCGGCTGCGGCTCTACGCATTCGGTTACGACGCATTCCGCCTCGCGCAGCAGCTTGGCAATTCCGGCGGCGTAGCGGCGGGTATCGACGGACTCACCGGCATGCTCGAACTCGATCGCACGAGCGGTCGCGTACAGCGCAGCCTGCAGTTTGCCCGCATCGAGTCCGGCAAACCGCAGCCCGCTGTGTCGACGGCTGCGGTCTTTCGCGACACTCCCGCGGAAAATTCGGCGAGCACGCCCCCGCCCTGATAGGCGACAACGGGCAACCAGCCGTCACCTCGACGGCGTCAGGGGTGCCCGATGGCTCGATCGCCCGATTCGACGTCGACCGGAACGACGACTACTGAGATAGGCCGGGCCGCCGAGTCACGCGCGCTGATGCATCTCGAGACCGCGGGCCTCGTGCTGCTCACGCGCAATTATCGGTGCCGCGCGGGCGAGATCGATCTGGTCATGCTCGATCCCGACGGGCAGGTGCTGGTGCTAGTCGAGGTGCGGTCGCGCTCGCGACGTGATTACGGTCAGGCGGCGGCGACCATCGGCTGCGTCAAGCAGCGTCGTTGCTCGCTCGCGGCGCGTCATCTGCTGCTGACGCGGCGCGAACTGCGGCGCCTGCGGGCGCGCTTCGACGTGGTCGCGATCGATCCGTCGCCGGAGCCGGGTGGCGACCCGGTCGTCACGTGGATTCGCAACGCGTTCGAGTTGCGCTAGGGACGCGCTGCACCGGTCTGCATGGGCCCGGGTTCGGCCCCGTCGGCGTTCAGTCTGGTTTCCTCAATAGTGCCAAACCCACCATGCCCAGACCGAGTTCCACGGCCAGGTAAACCACCAGTAGCCAGTGGGGCATGCCATCGACCACCAGGCTCAGGGTTCTGCCCGCAGCCAGGCCAAGCATGAACACGACGAGGCTGTAGAGCGCGGCCTGCCTGACTTCGGCCCGGTAGGCACCGATGATCAGGAAGACGACCAGCGCCAGGTACAAACCCATCACGGCGCGAAAAATGTGCGCGCCATTTACATTCGCAACCGATACGTCGAATAGCCGGCCCAGGCTGCTGCTGGGCTGCAGTCCGTAGGTCAGGGCTACGGGTATCAGTCCTATCGCAGTCACGAGCAGGAAAATCTGGCGAATATTCATCGTTCTTGATCTAACGTGCGCCGGTCAGCGCGCGCCGAAGCGGTACATCACGCCGGCGTTGACCATGAGGATCTCGTTGTCGTGGAACGCGACGTCCGAGTTGCCCTCACCCCAAAGCACGCTGCCGACCGCCTGCCAACGACCGCTCTCGAAGGGCAGCCGATAGAACAGTGTCGTGTCCACGATCACGCCATCGGAGTCGGTGCGGGCGTCGAAGATCGGGTTGCGGGCGTCAAAACTGCTGCTGCCATAGGCGACGTTGCTGGCCACGGTATAACCCTGGCCGAGGAACACGTAGCTCAACTGCAGGCGGTAACCGTCGCCGCTGATGGCCTCGCCGTCGCGGTCGTCGATCGTGTAGCGGAGCGTGGGACGCACGATGTGCCGACTACCCTCGCCCAGCAGGAAGCGATAGGACGCGTCGAAATGGTACTGGTCGCCGTCGCGCTGCAGCAGGTCCCGGCAGGTCGCATCGCAGGCGACGCTCGTGACGCCCTCGCCGCTGCGCTCGGTGTCGATCGAGATGTCCCGGTACGAGAACGTAAGCTCGAACGCGGTACCGAGGACGCGGTCCCACTGCAGGCGCACGCCGGCCGAGTCGCGGTCGGTCTCATCGCGCCGCACGCCCTCCGCGTACGGATCCTCCCAGACCTGGGTCGGGATGCCACTGAACAGGAAGCCGCCCTGCAGGATGCCGACGGAGCCGAGGTCCTTGCGGGCCCCGAGCTGCGTCACGCCATCAAGCGTGACAGCATCCTCGAGCGAGGTGCCGAAGAAAGCCTGCCAGCCGCCGCTGAAGGTGTAGTTGATCTCGCCCGTGACGACGGGGTGAAAGGTGTCATCGCTGCTCGGTCGCTGCGCCACCGAGCTGATGACCGGATCGCCGACCTCGATCAGGTTGTTGCCGGCGACGGTATTGCTCGTCACGTCGGCGTAGCCACCGCCGACCACGACGAAACCGCGCCAGCCGGGTGTCGTCGGGATGGGCTCGATGGCCAAGGCCGCCGGCGCCACGCTGACAGCAAGCAGCGCGAGCAAATAACGATGTCGGTGGGTGGTACTCATGCGGATCCTGCTATGTAATCGAGTTGCGGTCGGCGACGTATTAGTCGAGGCATCAGAACGAAATCGAAACGCCCAGGCCCGGCCCATGCTGGCGCAGGTCGTAGTGCTGGTAATTGAGACCCTGCCCATCCTCGTAGTCGTAGGCGATGACGCGGTAGCCAGCGTACCACCCGAAGCGCTCGGAGCTCTGGTACGTGAACTTGGTCAACGCATGCCACGTGAGATCGGCGCCGAGGCCGCCGATGTCACCGCGCAGCGTGTAGCGCCACTTGCTGCCCAACGGCACCTCGTAGTTGAGACCGACCAGCGCGTCGACCCAGCTGGCCTCGCGGCCCGCGGTCCTGACCTGCTGCAGCAGCCTGACCCGCAGGTCGGCATCGACGTCAAAATAGGCGAGCGAAAGCAGGGCCTCGAGCTGCGGCAGGATGCGGCGACCGACGGTCGCCATGACGGTCAACTGCTCGACGTCGAGGCCCGCGCTGGCCCGACTCTGCTGGGTGACCTTGCTGTCGCCGAGGTTCATGTAGGTGACGTCCCCGGAGAACGACCAGTCGTCGTTTTCGACCCGGTACGCCGCCATCGCACCAAACTTGAGGACGTCGAAGAAGTCGGACAGCCCCTTGTCGACCGGCACCTGCAGGGGCCCGACCTGGGCGTCGCCTTCGATCATCGCTCCCATGCCGTACAGGAACACGGTCTGGCGCCATTCACCCTCGGACGACTGCGCCAGCGCCGGTGTGGCCGTCGCGAACAATGCGACGGCGGCAAGGGCGAACAGCTGCTGCTTGAATCTCGTCATCGAATCACTCCGGGTGTATCAGGGTGCTGGTTTCTGGCAGCGCAAACGGCCGCCCGGGCGGCACCTGGCGCTGCGTTGGCGCGGTGCCTGGAAGGATCTCGAAGTCAGGCGTGAAACTGACCAGCAGGTCGCGCAGCTTCGCGATCACTGAGCGGTCGCCGTCGAAGCGCGCCTTGCCTTCCCCGGCGAGCTGGTCGAAGGTCGCCACGCCCATCATCACGCGGTTGAGATCCGCGCGATTGATCGTGAGCGTCAGGTCCGGTCTCGGCGCCTGGAAACCCTCAATGTTGGTGAGCGTCGCGTTGTTGAGTTCTACCGCGTACTTCTCGCCGTTGTCAGGCGTCACGAGGTTAAGCGTGTAGTGCAGGCCCTCCGCCTTCTTCGGGTCCAGGCTGATGCCGAGGAAGTCGAGCCACTGTCCGGTGCTCATCGCCCGCACGACGTCGGGGCCGGTCGACCGCGGCGGCACGCCGCCCGGCAGGCCGTTGCGCAGCTCGAACGCACCCTGCAGGAAGGTGTTGCGCACGCTGGTGCTCTCGGCCTGGTAGCCGAGCTGCTCATAGGTGTCGGCCAGCAGCTGGCGTGCGGGCTGGTTCTTCGGCTCGGCGAACACCAGCCGGTTCAGGATCTCGGTGGCGTGCAGGTACTTGCCCTGCGCTGCCAGCTCCCTGCCCCTGGCGATGATCTTTTCCGAGCCACCCATCATCTCGACGTAGAGCGGCGCCGAGTCGGACGGCGACAGCGGGATCAGGTTGGCGGGGTTGCCGTCGAAGTGCCCGAGGAAGCGGTTGACGACGCCGCGCACGTTGTTCTGCACGTCGCCGTGGTAGCTGCGCGCGGCCCAGTTCTGCTGCAGGCTGTGCGGCACGTCGTAGACGTTGTGGATCT
This sequence comes from Gammaproteobacteria bacterium, assembly GCA_011391405.1. GTDB lineage: Bacteria > Pseudomonadota > Gammaproteobacteria > Steroidobacterales > Steroidobacteraceae > RPQJ01. Next base: position 5,495 of record JAABQQ010000044.1, on the reverse strand, counting down.
CGTTGATCGTGACGCCCTGGTTCACGTAGTGCAGCGTCTGGTTGTTGAGGTTGGCGTAGGCGTCACGCTGCGTGCGCAGCACCTCCTGGATGCGGGCGTTGCCCCAGCGTGGCCAGCTGTGCGAGGCGAACATCACCTCCGTCTCGCCGCCAAACATGTACAGCGCCTCGTTGATCTCCTTCGACCAGTTGATCGCGTTGCGCACTGCCGCGCCGCGCAGCGTGTAGATGTTGTGGATAGTGCCGGTGACGACTTCCGACGACCAGAACGCCTTGAACTGGGGGAACCAGGTGTTCATCTCGACCGGCGCCTCGGTGTCCGGCGCGTTCTGGAACACCATCCTCACGCCGTCGAGCGTGATCTCCTCGATGTCCTTGCTCACCAGCCGGTTCGGCGCGATCAGCCCGACGTTGCCGTTGGCGATGTTCTTGCCGATGGCCTGGTCGACGTGGCCGAAGGGGCCGCGCGGCAGCAGCACCGCGTACTGCCACTGCAGGCGCCGCGTCATCGCATTGCCCGCGAACACGTTCTCGGAGATCGCCGCCTCCATGAATCCTTCGGGAGCGATCACCATCACCTTGCCGCTCACGACGTCGGCCTCGTCCACCACACCGCGCACGCCGCCAAAGTGGTCGCCGTGCGAGTGCGAGTACACGACGCCGACCACCGGCCGCTTGCCCAGTTTCTCGTTGATGAACTCGAGCGCCGCCCGCGCCGTCTCCTTGGCGGTCAGTGGATCGAAGACGATCCAGCCGGTGTCGCCCTTGATGAAGCTGATGTTGGCAAGGTCGTAGCCCCGCACCTGGTAGATGCGATCCGGCACCACCTCGTAGAGACCGTAGGCCATGTTGAGCACGGCCTGGCGCTGGAGCGAGGGATGGATGCTGGGGAAGTCCTGGCCCGCAAGCAGCCACTGGTAGCTCCCCATGTCCCAGGCAACGTGGCCCGCATCGGCCTTGATCTGCTTGTACGGCGGTGCGGCGATGAAGCCGCGCGCCGCCTCGTCGAAATCGCGCTTGTCCGCGAACGGCAACTGCGCCTTTAGACCGTTGCGCAGCTCCAGCGTAAAGGTCGAAGGCGGCTTGCCCTGCGGATCGAAGTGCGTCGGCGCATCGGCTGCGTAAGTCGACGCAGCGGCGCAAACGACGGACAAAGCGAGCGTCAGGCTCAACGTGCGAGTCATGGAATGCGGTCTCCCTGCGTGGTCTTGAGCCGCCGCATGTTAACCCGCGCGTCCCGACGGAGCGGTCATTGGCTGCTTAGCTGCGGGATTATGCGCGCGACGTGCCGCCATGATCCAGACATGCAGTTCATGCATGGCAGCGTTGCGTCGCAAACCCATGCCGTACTGTCGAAATGTTGGGCATACAGACATTTTTTGCGAACCCGATCACCCGGGCAGGTGGCTCGTGCCTGAGCACAATTTTATGCAGTGGAAAGCGATTTGAGCACGCCTCATGCATTCCTTACATGCCTGAGGTAGAGTCCGGCGCATGTCCCTCGAAGTCCGTCAAATGCGTCACGTGATCGCCCTCGACGAGCACGGCAGCTTCGCGCGCGCGGCGACAGCGCTTGGACTCAGCCAGTCCGCGCTCTCGCGCAGCATTCAATCGGTGGAACGCGAAGTCGGCAGCAGCCTGTTCGTGCGCACGGCGAATGGCGTCGAGCCGACCGACAGCGGCCGCGTCTTTGTCGCCCGGATCCGCCAGATCGCACAGCTCACCGACGACCTCGACCGCGACCTGGTGAGCGAGCGGGGCCTGCAGAGCGGTCACTTGCACATAGGTGGCGGCCCGTACCCCGCCCAGTCCGTGCTCGCCGACGCGCTCGCCCGGTTTGTCGCCGACTACCCGCGCATCGTCGTGCGCGTGATGATGCGCGACTGGGATGAGCTGCTGCGCCGGCTGCGGGCGCGTGAGATCGAGTTCTTCGTTGCGGAGCTGAGCACGCTCGGCACCGAGAACGACGTCGACGTCGAGCCTCTCGCACCGCACCCGACATTCATCCTTGCGCGCCGCGGGCACCCGCTGGCGGGTCGTGGCCCAATAGGCATCGCGGACATTTTCGCCTATCCCGGCGCGTCGCTGACCCGCATACCGCCCCGAATGCTCGAACCGATCCGGTTAGCGCAGCGCCGGTCGCCGGACGCGACTGCAGCCTCCAGGGTCTTCCCGGCGCTCGAGTTCAACTCGCTCGACGCAATCAGGAAGATCGTGCTCGGGTCGGATGCCCTGATGGTGGCGCCGCCCGCATGCGTGTTAGACGAACTCGAGCGCGGGCGGCTCGTGGCGCTCGGCTCGGAGCCCTTCCTCACCCTGCGTTACGGTATCGTCAGGCTCAAGAGCCAGCCGCTCACCGCAGCCGGCGTACGCTTCTTCGAGTACTTTCTCGAGGCGGAGCGCGCCTTCACGGAGCAGGAACAGGAGTTGCTCGAACGCTGGCGGCCACGGCCCGCGCCGCACGCCACGGCCAGCGCCTCGTCGCATGCTTCGGCGCGAGCGAGGCGGAAGCCTGGGCTCCGCGCCTGACAACCGCGGCTACTTGACGACCTTGAACCGCGCGCGCCGACTGTCGGCCGGCGACGTCGGCTTCGGCCCCGGATCATCGCCCGGGGAACCCGGTGCACTTGCGGTGTCGCCCGTCGGCGACTGCGACGGCGGATCCGCGTCGTCGTCCGCAAAGATCATGCCCTGCCCCGTCTCGCGCGCGTAGATCGCGAGCACCGCCACGATCGGTACGCGCACCGACATGCTGGCTCCGCCGAAACGCCCGCTGAAACTCACATCCTCGTTGCCGAGACGCAGGTTCGCGGTCGCGCTCCAGCTCACGTTCAACACGATCTTGCCGTCCTTGACGTACTGCCGCGGTACCTCAACGCCGGCGGCGTTCGCGTCGACGACCAGATGGGGCGTACAGAGGCTGTCGGAGATCCACTCGTGGATGGCGCGCAACAGGTACGGCCGGCGCGCCTTCATGGGCGGCCCGGACACAGGAGGAGCCGGGGGTGTGCTGCCGCTCGTCGTCACGGCGCCAGTATGCCGCGACGCGCGACGCAGCGGGGCTGCATCAAGAGTCGCCCAGCCTCAGCGACGCGTCGAGGACGGCGGATTGCGCATGTCGCGCTCCGCGTCGCTGAGGCTGCGCTGGAAAGCTGGACGGGCAAAGACCTTCGTCGCGTACTTGTCGACCGAAGGAGCAGCCGCCGTGATCGCCGCCGCATCGACGTCCCACCGCGACAGGCGCCACAGGATCGGGGCGACCGCCGCGTCGAGCTGGGAAAACTGGTCCGACAGGAACCACGGCCGCATGCGGAACAGCGGCTCCGACGCCAGGATGCTTTCGGTCAGCATCTTGCGCGCACGTTCCTTGTCGCGCCGGTCGCCGCCCGCACCCAGTTCGAGCGCGTCCGCGACTGCGTACCACTCCTGCTCGATGCGACGCAGCGCGAGTCGCGCATGCGCGCGGGCGCCAGGATCCGTCGACGCCATCGACGGGTGCGGAAAGCGCTCGTCGATGTACTCGCAGATGATGCCGGGTTCGTAGACCACGACATCGCGGTCGACCAGCGTCGGCACAGTCTGGTAAGGATTGAGGTCGATCAGGTCCTCGGGCGGGCGCACGAGGTCGGTCTCGACGACGCGGGTCGCGAGCGCCTTCTCGGCCAGCACCAGCCGCACGCGGTGACAGCGCGCGTCCGAGGCGCGTGAATAAAGCGTCATCATGCTGAGGAATCTCCTAATCCAGCAGCACGAACCACCGCGGCAGGCTGCGCGCTCGGCGATGGCTGCAGTTCCCCTGCCGCTCCGCGTGACGCCTTGAGGAGACGCCACGGAGGAGACGATGGGGACCGCGCCGGCCTGGGCCGGCTTACTTCACGTCCTTCCAGTATTCCTTCTTGAGCGCGTACGCGAGCAGCGTGAAGAACACCAGGAACGCGATGACCCAGTAGCCCAGCGCCTGGCGCCTGGCCTGTACCGGCTCACCGATGTACTCGAGGAAGTTGACGGTATCACGAACGAACGCGTCGTATTCCTCAGGGGTCAGCTTGCCGGGACTGGCCAGCTTGAATTCCTTGAAGTGCTTCTGCACGTTGCCTTGCGCGTCCGTGTGGCCTTCCCAGACGGCCTCCTGCGTGCCCTGCAGTTCCCACAGCACGTGCGGCATCGCCGTACCGGGCAGCGACAGGTTGTTCACGCCGGTGCCCTTGGCCGGATCCGCGTAGAACGACTTCAGGAACGTGTAGACGTAGTCCGTTCCCTTGCTGCGCGCGATCAGCGACAGATCGGGCGGCGCCACGCCGAACCACTGCTTGCCGTCGTCGGCGTGCAGGCCGTTGGTCATCGTCGAGTGCGGCGACTCGCCGGAGAACAACAGGTTCTCGGTCATCTGCTGCTCGGTAAGGCCGATGTCGGCCGCCATGCGGTTGTAACGCACGTACCTGGCCGAATGGCACGCGAGGCAGTAGTTGACGAAGTTCTTCGCGCCCCGCTGCAACGACGCCTGGTTGTGGATGTCGTTGTTCGCCTTCGCGACGTGCGCTTCGCCTCCCGCCGCCAGGCCGACGGCAGGTAGCGCGACCAGCACCGCGATGAACGCGAGAGCCTTCTTCATGTGGCGATCAATGCGCATGGTAGGTGACCCTCGTCGGCACGGGCTTGGTCTTGTCGATGCTCGAGTACCACGGCATCAGCAGGAAGAACGCGAAGTAGATGACCGTGAAGAACCGCGCCGCCATCGTGTAGGCGGGTGTCGGCGCCTGCAGGCCGAGGTAACCCAGTGCGACGAAGCTGATCGCGAACGAGTACAGGAAGAACTTGAAGAGCGGGCCGCGGTAGCGGATCGACTTCACCTTGCCGCGGTCGAGCCAGGGCAGGAAGACGAACAGCACGACGGCGATACCCATCAGGGCCGCGCCGATCGGCTTGCTCGGGACGGCGCGCAGGATCGCGTAGAACGGCGTGAAGTACCACACGGGCGCGATGTGCGGCGGCGTCTGCAGCGCGTTCGCCGGCTCGAAGTTGGCGTTCTCGAGGAAATACCCGCCCAGCGTCGGCGCGAAGAAGATGACCAGCGCGAACAGGATCAGGAAGACCCCGAGGCCAACCATGTCCTTGACCGTGTAGTACGGGTGGAACGCGATGCCGTCGAGCGGAATGCCGTCGGGCCCCTTGACCTTCTTGATCTCGACGCCGTCCGGGTTGTTGGAACCCACTTCGTGCAGCGCCATCAGGTGCGCGATCACGAGGAAGACGAGTGCGAACGGGATCGCGACCACGTGCAGCGCGAAGAACCGGTTCAGCGTGACATCCGAGATGTAAAAATCGCCTCGGATCCATTCCGTCAGCGAATCACCGACCACCGGGATGGCGCCGAACAGCGACACGATCACCTGCGCGCCCCAGTAGGACATGTTGCCCCAGGGGAGGAGGTAGCCGAAAAAGCCTTCGGCCATCAGCGCGAAGTAGATCAGCATGCCGAAGATCCACAGCAGCTCA
>JAABQQ010000043.1 GCA_011391405.1 Gammaproteobacteria bacterium | reverse complement strand
GGTGGCACCCCAGACGGTCGATTGTGACGGATTCTAGCAAAGGCTAAGCTCCGCACCCTTCATGGAGCACGCACCAGTGTTAAATCCGTCACCTTGATGCCCCATTGGATGACCATTGCCTTCCTGGCCGCCCTTGCCATGCACCTTTTCGTGCAGCTCTGGCTGTCCCATCGGCAGACCCGTCACGTCGCAGCTCACCGGCACGATGTCCCGCCCGCCTTTGCCGATGCAGTCAGCGCAGCGGAGCATTCGAAAGCAGCCGATTACACGGTTGCACGGCAGCGTTTTGGCCGACTCGAACTGGTCTACGACGCAATCATGCTGCTGGTCCTGACGCTGGGTGGCGGCATCGCTGCCCTCGGTCGGGTCGCCAATGCAATCGCGGGCCTGAACCCCATCGGCTCTGGAACGCTGCACGTGCTGCTGGTGCTGTTGGCGATGAGCCTGGCCACCCTGCCGTTTTCGGTGTGGCGGACGTTCGTGCTCGAGGCTCGCTTTGGCTTCAATCGAACGACTGCAGCCGTCTTCGTGGCCGACTTGGTGAAAGCCGCGGCACTTGGCACGTTGCTGGGCGGCGGTATCGTCGCGCTCGTTCTCTGGACGATGCAAGCGAGCGGCATGCGTTGGTGGCTGGTGGCTTGGGCCGTGTGGATGGCGATCTCGCTGCTGCTGCTCTGGGCCTGGCCGCGCTGGATCGCGGGATTCTTCAACAAGTTCACCCCGCTCACGGACGCAGCCTTGCGCGAGCGCATCGATGCCCTGCTCGCCCGTTGTGACTTCCACGCGCGCGACGTGTACGTCATGGACGGATCGAAGCGATCTGCACACGGCAACGCCTATTTCACTGGACTCGGCCGCGAGAAGCGCATCGTGTTCTACGACACCCTGCTGCAGTCGCTTTCGCCGGTGCAGGTCGAAGCCGTGCTTGCCCACGAGCTCGCGCACTTCAAGCTCAAGCACATCCCGCAGCGGCTGCTCGTAAGCGCCGCCACGTCGCTCGCAGGCTTCGCCCTGTTGGGATGGTTGTCGGCGCAGGACTGGTTCTACGCTGCACTCGGCGTCGATCAGCCCAGCAGCTCGGCCGCCCTGCTCCTGTTCATCCTGGTCCTGCCCGCATTCACGTGGATCCTCACGCCACTGGGTGCCGCATGGTCGCGGCGCCACGAGTTCCAGGCCGATGCCTTCGCCGCCCGCTTCAGCGACGGTCCAGAACTGGGCCGCGCGCTGGTCAGCCTGTATCGCGAAAACGCGAGCACGCTGACGCCCGACCCGTGGCATTCCGCGTTCTACGACTCGCACCCACCGCCGGTCGTCCGGATTTCCCGGCTCGTCAATCCTGGCGGTGCCCAAGGCTCCCTCGCCACCGTGCAGGCGTTCTCGTCCACGTGAGCACGCGTCGCCGCAGCGAACGACCGTCAGGCCGCGCTGGCAGCAGCTCCAAGCCGACGTCGGTCACCGAGAGCAGGACGGGCTGCGTGGTCGAGTCCTATGGCCGCCGCGTCGTGGTGTTGTCGTCGGACACGGCAGAGCGACTGCCCTGCAAGATCCGCGGCCGCCGAACTGAGGTGGTCGCTGGCGACCTGGTCCGCCTTGAACCCGAATCCACGGCCGCCGATGGGCATTGGGTCGTGGCGGAGCGCCTGCCCCGCCGTAACGTCCTGCAGCGGACGGACAGCCGGGGTGGCGTCGAGGACATTGCCTCCAACCTGGACCAGCTCGGCATCGTCGTGGCGCCCCGCCCCACCTGCGACCCGTTCATCATCGACCGCTACCTGGCCGGGGCGGGATATGCGGGCATCGATGCCCTGCTGATCCTGAACAAGCAGGACCTGATCGGCGCCGGCCAGTTCGGCCCCGAGGAATTCGCTTTCATCGACACCTACCGGCGAATCGGCATCCCGGTGGTCACGGTCTCCGCCAAGCGCGGCACCGGCCTGGATGCGCTCAAGGAGCGGCTGCAGGGCCGCCGCACGCTCCTGGCCGGCCAGTCGGGGGTCGGGAAGTCGTCGTTGACCAACGCGCTCTGCGAGGGCATCTACCGAGCTACTTCGGACCTGTCGGTCGGGTCGGGCCAGGGCAAGCACACCACCGTGTCATCCGTGATCGTGCAGCTGCCCTGGGGCGAGCTTACGGACTCCCCGGGCGTCCGGGATTACGCACCCCCGGTCGCGCCCCTGCCAGACGTCCAGAGGGGCTATCTGGAGATTATCCAGCGGGCTCCCGGCTGTCGGTTCCAGAACTGCCTGCACCTGCGGGAGCCGCAGTGCGCAGTCCAGGCAGCCGTCGAATCCGGGGAGATCGACCCCCGGCGGCTCGAAAGCTACCGACGGCTCGTCAACCTGACCCGCCAGCTCGACGAAAAACGGGGCTGGTAAGGAACGATTTCCCATATTTCCAGGCCGGGTCGGTGGGTCGCCGCAGCCGGTCGGACTGGTATGATGTTGCGTTGCAAAGACCCAGCTGAACAGGAGTGAGCGCGTGCGCAGAATCATGGTCGGTGTCAAACGCGTCGTGGACTACAACGTCCGCATCCGTGTCAAACCGGACAACACGGGCGTCATCACCGAAGGCGTCAAGATGAGCATCAACCCCTTCGATGAAATCGCGCTCGAACAGGCGCTGCGCATCAAGGAACAAGGCCTGGCCGACGAAGTGCTGGCCGTCAGCATCGGCCCGGCCGACACCCAGCAGCAGCTGCGCACCGCGCTCGCGATGGGCGCCGACCGCGCGATCCTGGTGCAGACCGACGCCGCCATGGCGCCGCTGTCGGTCGCGAAAGTCTTCCAGAAGATCGCCGAAGCCGAGCAGCCGTTCCTGACGCTGCTGGGCAAGCAGGCCATCGACGAGGACAACGGCCAGACGGCCCAGATGCTCGCCGCCCTGCTCGACCGTCCGCAGGCGACCTCCTGCTCGAAGGTCGACATTGCCGATGGCAAGGCCACGGTCACGCGCGAAGTCGACAGCGGCCTCGAAACTCTCGAAGTCGACCTGCCGGCCGTGCTGTCGGTCGACCTCCGCCTGAACGAGCCGCGCTACGTGAAACTGCCGGACATCATGAAGGCAAAAAAGAAGCCGCTCGACATCAAGAGCGTCGCCGACTACGGCGTGGCTGAAGGCGCGGCGTTCAAGACCGTCAAGGTCGATCCGCCGCCGAGCCGGCAGAAAGGCATCATCGTCAAGGACGTCGCCGAACTCGTCGGCGTGCTGAAGCAGAAGGGGTTGGTCTGATGAGCAAGATTCTGATCGTCGCCGAACACGACGGCGGGAAGCTGAACGCCAGCACGGCGAAGAGCGTCACCTGCGCCGCGAAGATTGCGGGCGCCACCATCGACGTCGCCGTCCTTGCGGCCGATGCTGCGGTCATTGCCGCGGAAGCGGCTGCTCTCGCGGGCGTCAGCAAGGTGCTGGTGGTCGAGAGCCCGGCCAACAAGGAGCCGCTCGCGGCGGTGCTCGCGCCGCAGATTGCCAAGCTCGCTGCCGGCTACACGCACGTGTTCGGTCCGTCGACGACGTTCGGCAAGGACGTCATGCCCCGCGTCGCGGCGCTCCTCGGCGTAAGCCAGGTCTCGGACATCATGGCGGTGGATGGCTCGCACACGTTCAAGCGCCCGATCTACGCGGGCAACGCGATCCTCACCGTCGAAGCACCCGCGGGTGCCCCGGTCGTCGCCACCGTGCGCGTCGCTTCGTTCGCAGCGGCTGCAGCGGGCGGCAGCGCGGCCATCGAAAAGGTCGACCCGGGTGCCGCCCTGCCCTCGCACACGCGCTTCGTGTCGCGTTCGGGCGCATCGACAGGCCGTCCCGATCTGCAGTCGGCCGCCAAGGTCGTCTCCGGTGGCCGTGCGCTTGGCAGCGCGGAGAACTTCAAGCTGATCTATTCGCTCGCCGACAAGCTCGGTGCGGCGGTCGGCGCGTCGCGCGCTGCAGTCGATGCGGGCTACGTCCCGAACGACCTGCAAGTCGGCCAGACCGGCAAGATCATTGCGCCGCAGGTGTATTTCGCGATCGGCATCTCGGGCGCGATCCAGCACATGACCGGCATCAAGGACGCGCGCACGATCGTCGCGATCAACAAGGACGGCGAAGCGCCGATCTTCGAGAGCGCGGACATCGGCCTGGTCGGCGACCTGTTCAAGATCGTGCCGGAGCTGGAGAAAGCACTCGGCTGAGCGGCATCCTTCAGTAGCTGCCGCTGGCGCCACCACCGCCGAATCGCCCCCCGCCTGGCGCGACGGGGGGCTCCGAGCGCGGGAGCTCGGGGGCCGTGCTTTGCGCGAGCACTGTTGCGCCTGCGGTCTGCAGCAAGTCGAGAGGCCCCTCGCGGTGAGTCAGCGCCGCTGAGGTGAAGCCATTGCGCGGCGACCGCAGGTAACGGTCCAGCGCCACCCCGGCGACCAGCGCTGCAAGCCCGCAGAGGATGAGCCAGGCTTCAGTCGCAAGCGCAGTGGCAAGACGCAACTCCACCGCGAGACAGGCGACACAGCCCATGAAGCCAAGGAGTGGCGCGTGCCGTCGCCGACGCAGGCCTGCGACCAGCAGCGCGGCAGCGAGCGCGAGCAGCAGCCCTGCTGTCGCGAGCCGGACGGTTCCGCTGCCGCCCGGAATGCGCAAGGCCTCGTAGAAATACCAGTTTACGGGCTGCGCGTAAGCAGCGACCGGCAGCGCCGCAACCAGCCAGTCGAGCATCCGGTCATGCGACGGCCGGCGGTACTCGCGCGCGCCCAGCATCAGCGCAAGCGCCGCGAGCGAGCAACCGACAATGATCGTCGTCACACCGCCGCCGATCGTTTGATCGAGCGCACGCGCGGTCGCGGTAGACCCGACCCAGTAGACGAACGCAATCACGGCGCAGGTGGTGATGAGGGGATTCAAGAGCCGCAGTCCCGCGGCGCCCACGGCCACGATCAGCACCAGCGTCTCGACGGTGCCCCCGGCAAAGCCAGACCGCGGCGCGATGACCGTGGTGATCCACGCGCCGATCATGAGGAACCCGGCGACGCAGAGGCCCTCCTCGACGCCGGACGCATGCAGGCGCTTTGCGACGGTCAGCCACTCGGCGGCGAACGCGGCGATGAGTCCCGCGACGAGCAAGGTGGTCTCGTCGCGGAAGCCGAGTATCCCGAGGATCAGCGCGGCCGCGACGAGCCCCAGCACGAAGAGCGCGATGCGTGCGAGCGGGCCAGTGCTGCGCCAGCCGCCGGTACGTTCGGCTGCGACGGCGCGCGATACCGCAGCACCCAGTCTGGACTCCACCTCGAGCCAGCGCTCCTCCGCGGGCGACGGACGCCAACGGCTTCTCATGGTCCGGGTTGCCGGAGGCGTCGGCGCAGCTGCCACAGCGTGGCCGCCGCGGTGCAGACGACGATCAGCACGAAACCGAACGACGCGGTCATGCCGTGCAGACGCGGTAACGCCACGGCACAGATGCCGATCGCCGCATACAGGATGCCGTACACGAGGAACGCCTCGCGGCCGGTGTCGAGTCCGCGACGGACCGACGCGTAGGCGAGCGCCGCCAACAATGGCAGCCCGGCCGCGAGCCACGGCCACTCGAGGCACCACGATAGCGCACCCCAGAACGCCAGGTTCGCCACGAAGTGATCGAACACGCCGCTGAAGGACGTGTCCGGACGCGCGCGGCGGTCAGCATAACGCCAGGCTGCAATCACCCCGGCGCACACGAGAGCACGGGCGCCGAGCGACGGCGTCGAGTACGAGAATTGCAGAACGTCGCCGGGCGCGACGCCCACGCCGAACCAACCGACGAGCGACGTGAGCGCTACAGCAAGCACGAGCGGCGAGGCGAAGGCGTAGGCGATGACCGCGTGGACGACCGCGAGCAGCAGCAGGTGCCACGACCACCAGGGGCCGAGCAGCGTGAACTGACGTTCGGCGTAGGCGAGTCCCGTACTCCCAAGCAGCACGGCGAGGAGCAGCAGGTAATCACCTGCGACGGTGAGCGTCCGGCCCGCGAGCTTCGCGCGCATGGCGGGCACGCCGCACGCAGCCGCGGTGAGCGCAATCACCAGCACAATGGCCAGGGGACCGATCCGGTCGAGATTGCGCGCGAGGAGGATGCCCAGGCCGGCCATCACCAGGAGCACGCCCGCGTACAGGGTGGCGCGCAGCTCAAGGTGCAGGGAGAACACCTCCCCGCGATCAAGCGCCAGGGCGCTGCCTGCCGTGGCGTCGTCGATGATGCCTTCGGCCCGCAGGGTTCGAAGTTCCGGTTCGAGCGTATGCATGGCCGTGGGTCAGGGACTGCGCTGTTCGGGCGGCTCAACCGAAGGAACGGACCAGCAGGTAACCGCTCAGCACCAGGATCGAGGTCCAC
>JAABQQ010000042.1 GCA_011391405.1 Gammaproteobacteria bacterium | reverse complement strand
TATCGCGTCACGGAGATCATCGGCACGAGCACGGTGTCCTGGGAAGATGCAGCGACCAGTGCCGTGGAAACAGCGGCGAAATCGCTACGTGACCTGCGCGTTGCCGAGGTCAGCAAGCTCGACATGAAAGTCGAGGACGGCAAAGTCGTCGCGTACCGAGCGCGGGTGTCACTGTCCTTCAAATACGAAGCGTGACGGCAGGACCCCGATGCCGACGGTGTCGTCGCCGTCGCGGCTCAGGAACGCGGTGGGACGACCGCCGGCCTACTCGGCCTTGAGATCCCGAATTCGACGCCGGAGTGCGAGGAGCGCAGCTTCCTCCCAACCGGACGGGTTCGGTGTGTCCGATTGAGAATTAGTGTCACCCGACAGGGACTCGACATGGCGCTCGACGCGCTTGAGCACGATGGTCTCCCAGTCCGTGGCACCCACGTCCCCTCGCGGTTGCCCGCGCCGCTCGACCGGTGCGTCGCGATTCGATTCCGTGGGCTTCTTCTGCTTTGGCACTGGACCTGACCCTCCCGAACCGAGGGAAGAATAGGCCTGGCCGCCGACCACGACTGCGACCGCCGTCACATCGAGAGGGAGTGTTGATGTGGGCTGGAGCGCATTTGTTGCGTCCTTTCCGCAGCTTACAGATCACAACTCGACCGACCTGCAAGATATCCCAGGACTGCGCTCAATCTTGATCGAACCGTTTGAGATATCTGCTGGACCTGCATGGACTCATGGCCTACAACGACGTTCCTGCTTTACGGCACACATTGCACCGGCACCATGGGTTTGCAGTTATTCAAGATAGAGACCAGTGCAATGGCCGAGCCGGACCGTGACATGACGAGTCCGCTGCCGGCAGAGCCGACCGCCCAGATTTCCACCGGGCCCGCCGCAGGCCCTGGGACCGTGCTGCGTCAACGCTATGTGCTCGAACGAGAACTTGGCCGCGGCGGCATGGGCACCGTGTACCGGGCGCTGGACCGCAACAAGGAAGACCTGCCGCCGCCGAATCGGTACGTGGCCGTCAAGGTGCTGCGCGAGGAGTTCGCACATCGTCCGGACGCGCTGCAGGCACTGCGCCGCGAGGCGCACCAGGCGCAGGCGCTGTCCCATCCAGGCATCGTCAACGTCTTCGACTTCGATCGCGACGGCGACGTGCACTTCATCACGATGGAGCTGCTCGAGGGCGAGCTGCTGAGCGACCTGATCCAGCGCATCCGGCCCGGCAAGCTGCCTCGCCAGGCGGCGACCGACATCCTGCGCGACCTCGGCAATGCACTAGCGTACGCGCACTCGCGCGGTGTCCTGCACATGGATCTCAAACCCGGCAACGTGATGATCACGACGCAGGGTGACGTGCGCGTGCTGGATTTTGGCCTTGCGCATCCGCACGTGACGGAGCCATGGATATCGGATCAACCACCCCCGTTCCATGCAGCCACACCGACGTACGCGAGCTGCGAGCAGTTGGACGGTACCGCTCCGGATCTCCGCGACGATGTCTTCAGTTTTGCCTGCGTGGCTTACGAGCTATTGAGTGGGGAACACCCCTTCGGGCGATGCTCGGCCCGGGAGGCGCGCGACCAGGGTCAACGACCGCGCCGTATTCGCGGCATGTCGCGGAGAGAGTGGCGGACGCTTCGTCAGGGCCTCGCCTGGACCAGAGGCGATCGACCGCGCAGCGTTGCCGATTTGCTCGAAGGGCTGGGGGTCGTGGCAACGCCGCAGCGTGCGCACTCCAGGCACAGGCTCGAGCGGCACCCGGTGCGGCCCGGTATTTCGCGCTGGTGGTTGGCGAGCGCTGGCCTCGGCATCCTCGCGGTTGGGCTCTATATGGCTTGGATCCGACTGGCACCGCGCGAGGAACGTCCGCAGCCCATCCCTGCAGCAGCCGATTCCACTGCAATAGATTCCACACCAGCCGTTCCTGAACTTGCCGGCTCCCTGGTGACGGATGAGGATCTTGTTCCAGCGGACTTTGCCGCAGCCATTGCGCTGACATTGGCGCCGACACCGATCATCGCGGCAGCCGGTGGTCCCGGGCGACTGGGGTTCGAAGCAGACACCATCACGGTCAGCGAGTCTGCTGCGGCGGTGCCGGTGCGCGTGGTGCGCCGCGGCGGCGCCGCGGGCACGGTCTCCTTCAGTTGGAGAACCGTGGACGACAGCGCGGTAGCGGAACGTGACTATGCCGCGCGCGGCACGGTACGGGAGTCCATCGGACCCGGTGAGACGAGCAAGACGGTCCTCATTCCGATCGTTTCCGACGCGGTCAAGGAGTCAACCGAACTCTTCGACGTCGTAATCGAAAGCCTAACCGCCGGCGCAACGCTCGGCAACATCGCACAGGTCACCGTCATCGTCGTGGACGATGACTGAACCGTCGCTCGCCTTTCGGAGAATCGATCTGGCGTTGGACGTCATCCGCCCTTAGGCAACGGCTGCGGCCTGCCGCAGGACGGAGTCGAGTGTCATGAGAGTCCACACCGTCTGCTTGTTCGCTGCGATAGGCAGCGTACGCAGCTGCTCAACATCAAACAGCTCTGCGACTTTGCTGTCTGCGCTGAATGCCTGTTCGTAGACCTCACGCAGCGGCTCCTGGATCCACTCCACCTCAGGCGTCGCGAAGCCGAACTTCGACCACTCCGCCACATCGCCACCGACCAGATTCGCACAGACCCGACGCAGGACCGGCTTGGAGAGACTGCCTCCGATGTCGAACCGCATCTCCAGAGGCAGCGTGGCGGCCACCGCGAGCAGCGACGGATCGAGCAGCGGATACACGAATCGCACGCCGACCTGTTGCCCGAGCCGAGTATTCCGACGATTTATCGCCCGGCCCAAAGAGGTCGTTACCCAAGTCGTGAACATCTCGTCGACGGGCAATTCCGGAAAAAAGGTCCGTGACAGCGTGTCCGATGTGGGCAATCCTGAACCGACCTGCGCGCCCAGGATTTCTCGTGCCGCGGCGGTGGCTTCGAGCAGTTCGATCTGCAGAACAAGCTCCGGTAGGGTCTTGCGAAGAATTCCAGCCAGTCGGGCTCCGCGTGCACCCCCGGTTGCCCGAAGCAAGGTCGCGACGATCGGGCGTAACGCAAAAGGAACTCGATCCAGCGAGCGCTTTCGCGCCGCGAGACTGAGGCTAAAGCCCAGGCTACCCGCTCCAAACTGTTCGACACCATCGCCCGCGAGAACCACCGATGCAGAGTTACTGATCGCGTCGAGCATGCAGAGCATGGGCATGTTGTTGAAATGCCGCGGCGGCTCCTGCAGGCGCGCGATGACATCAGGGAACCGGCTGCGGACGTCGGCAGCGGACACCGGGACGATGGTGAGCGGGATACCAAGCCGGCGCGCCACCTCCTCGGCCCGTGGAAGCTCCGGGTTGGAGAAGCCTTCCATGCGCATGGTATAGCCACGGCACGAAGGAAAAACCGTGCGGGCAATAGCCGCGATGATGGTGGAATCCACGCCCCCGCTTAGCGGGACCGCGACTTCGGCCACTCCCTCGTCCCGCAGGCGCTCGATCCGCCGACGGGTCCCGTCCGTGACCTGGGCGGCTGCATCAGCCATTAGCCACGGTGACTTGTCCGGCTCGAAGCGGTGACAGGGCACGGGAGGCGACTCGCTGAGTCCCGCCTGGGTAAGGGTCAGCCACTGCCCCGGCACCACCTGTCGGATACCGTCCCACACGCTGTGGCGCCCCGTGAGTACGCGAAGCGCAAAAATATCCGGAAGCGCTTCGACAGCAACGGACAGGCGCGGACCGCTCGTTAGCAACGGGAACGGCTCGGTACAAACCCACACCTGCTCCCCCACACGACGGACAAAGAGCGAAGACTGTCCGTACCGATCCACGAGCAGTTCCAGCGCCCCCGCGCGGCGATCCAACTGCAACAGAGCATAGTCCCCTTGCAATTGCTGCGCCGTGGGGCGACCTGACCGCTTCCACATCGCGGCCAACTCCCGGGCATCGATCGGCCGATCAATCGCAGCCCCAGAGCTGTCGGTGTCCAGTCGGCGCGCACTTCCCGCGAGTATCACCAAACGCTCATCATCGACCGCAGTTGTGACCGCGCCGCTGGCGACCAGCACACAGCGATCCTCCGGCGCCAAGTCGGCCACCCAAGAGTTGGCGGCAGGCATTCTGAGTCTGGACCGGAACGATTCGGCGTAAGGCGCCGGGCCGGAAAACACGTGACACGCGAGGATGGCCGACATGATGGACACGCCCCTGTAAAGATTAGAAAAACTCGCCAGCCGAGCTATACCGATCCTGGCACAAGACCACGAAACGGTCGCGAACTCGACACCTATCGCCAATCTTAAATGCGTACCGAGTAATTTCGCGCTGGCAGAGCTGCAGCCGTGGGGCGCAACACCCGCCGCCGCTCGCGCTGCTGGAATCGGTCGAGCAGGCTATCTCCGGTTGGCCACCGGCTGCACAGTACATTTATATCGACCTCCTGGAGTTCAAGCACTGCTGGATCGAGCGCATGGAGAAGCTCGCGAGCATCTATGGCATCGAGTGCTTCCATCCGTTCCAGAGCAACGCGCTTTTGGAGTTCGGACTTGCACTTCCAGAGCGACTGCGGATCCGCGATGGCTACACGAAGCCGATACTGCGTGGGCTGGCCAGGGAGCATTTCGGCGACGAGCTGGCATACCGCGCAAAGCGGCAGCTCGCGGCACCCATGACGCTTTGGCTCAATCAGTCGGAGCAACTTCGTGCCCAGGTGCTGCGTCTCAAGGATCCCGGCAGCCGAATTCGCGGCTATCTCGACAACGGGGCCGTTGACCGTTACCTCGCCGCCTACGAGCAGCACGGCGCGAGAACGGGGCCCGTGAGCCGTACCGTCTTTCGGCTGCTCGGCTTCGAGCTATGGCTTGAGGCGTTCGGCTGATTCCACGAAGGATTTACGCGTCGAGTCGGCGTTGTAGCCCACGATGTCGCCTATGATTCCATGGAGGGGTATCGCTTCAGTGCCTGCATGGCAAGCCCGAATACCTTGCGCGCCTTGCGCGCAAACCGGTTGAGCCAAGTCATCAGGAGGGGTGCTGGGTCAGTCCACGCAAAAATATCGTAGACGATGTTCGTGGACAGGATCGAAGCAATCCAGCGGACGAATGACAGCTCGCCGAGAGCGGCCATGGCACGGTAAGCGCGGAAGTCATACCGCAAGCAGAGCCACCGTTTGCTCGTGGAGTAGGGACGCGGCCCTGGTTGCCGACCGTCGAGCAAATAGTCGTACGCGATCTGCATTAGATTGATGCCGTTCACCGCGCCAAGATAGTGCCACAGGTTGAACCGCGCGTTTATCTCGAGCAGCGCGTGACTCCCCGTCCGGCAATCCGTCTTGAAATCAATCTTGAATGGACCTTTAAGCGGTATTTGCTCGGCCAGTTGTCGCGCAAACGTCGAGCGTTCGTCGTCGTGTATCAGCTCGATGAAGGCACTCTCACCCGTAATTGGCGGCGATGTCCGCAGCTTGCGGCCTAAGAATGACGCGAGAATCTTTCCCTGATCACTGGCCAAGCCGTGGTAGGACCAAAGCTGACGATCATCCCCGCAAACGTACTCCTGGAACGTAAGCTGGTTCCGATTGCGCTCGATGAGTGGCTGCAAGGCGGCCTCGCGGCCGGTAGGGAAGACGACGGCCTTGCTGTCCCCGATGAAGAAGTGCTCCCTCAGTTCGGAGTCGCGCCAGTGCGATTTGGACCTCGGCTTCGCAAGCACCGGTAGCGCAGTGACGGCCAAGTTCTCCCAGGAGACGCTGCGCGGCACCGGAAGTCCGCGCTCATGAGCGAACTCCTGGAAGCGATCCTTCGCAATAAGGGCGTCAGCCGTATGCGGGTCAGGAAGCAGGAAGAGGAATCGCCCTGCGAGCGGTTGACGGTGTGTGACGATGAACTCTAGAAAGAAGTCATCGCCGTACATGAGCGGTATGCGTCGGCCGAACTGCGCCGACAGGCGATCGCCCACCTCGAGCAGGTCGCACAGCAACGCATCCGGATCGTCTTTTGATGCGAGGACGCAGCGCCCACCGCAATAGCGCGAGGAAAAAGCCGGCGCCCTCGCATCGCTCGACGCAACGATCAGCGGAATACCTGCGATTCCCAAGGTACGGACAAGCACTGGACCGGCAAGCAGCAGGACAGGTGGTCTCTCGCGGGCGAACTCCCTCTCGACTACAAGCCTCGCGTTCATGTTTCCCTCGATGCGTCTCGCGAGGTTACCGCAACTCGCCGGACTTCAGGAGATCAGCACGAACTGCGCGACACGACTCAGCCTTCCCCCCGCGAGTTCACCCATGCCACCAACTCGCCCAAGACCTCG
>JAABQQ010000041.1 GCA_011391405.1 Gammaproteobacteria bacterium | reverse complement strand
TTCCTGCCCTTCCTGCCCTTCCTGCCCTTCCTGCCCTTCCTGTCCTTCCTGTCCTTCCTGTCCTTCCTCGCCTTCCTGCCCTATCCCCTTCCTGCGATGCGCTCCCGCATCTGCGCGATCGTCGCCGCGTAATCCTTCGCGTTGAAGATCGCCGAGCCGGCGACGAACGTGTCGGCACCCGCCGCCGCGACCGCACCGATGTTGTCGACTTTGATGCCGCCATCCACTTCCAGCCGGATGTCGCGCCCACTGCGGTCGATGATCTGGCGCACTGCGGCGATCTTGGGCAGCGTGGACGGAATGAACGACTGGCCGCCGAACCCCGGGTTCACCGACATCAGCAGCACCATGTCGACCTTGTCGAGCACGTGATCGAGGTAGTGCAGCGGCGTCGCGGGATTGAACACCAGCCCGGACTTGCAGCCGTTCTCGCGGATCAACCCGAGAGTGCGGTCGATGTGTTCGCTGGCTTCCGGGTGGAACGTGATGTAGCTGGCGCCTGCCTTGGCAAAGTCCGGAATGATGCGGTCGACCGGCTTCACCATCAGGTGCACGTCGATCGGCGCGGTGATGCCGTGCTTGCGCAGCGCCTCGCACACCAGCGGCCCGATCGTGAGGTTCGGCACGTAATGGTTGTCCATCACGTCGAAGTGGACGACGTCCGCGCCCGCCGCGAGCACGTTGCGTACTTCCTCGCCGAGCCGCGCGAAATCAGCGGACAGGATCGACGGCGCGATCCACGGGGCCTGTTGCTTCGTCGTCATGTCGATCCTCACTTGATGCCGCGGTGAGTCTTCACCAGTTCGTACGCTTCCAGGATCCGCTGCGTGCGTTCGTGCGCAGCCGCAATCATCGATTCGGGCAGGCCCTGGGCAACCAGCTTGTCCGGGTGATTCTGGCTCATGAGCCGGCGGAATGCCTTGGTGACCTCGGCGTCCGTGGCACTCATCGCGACGCCCAGCACTTCGCAGGCGTCGGCCAGGCGCGCACTGGTGCGCGTGCCGAACCCCGGACCCTGCGACGACCGCCCGCCCGGCCCGCGACCGTAGTCGCCCGCGTGCATGCGGAGCATGGCTTCGAGCGCTGCAAATTCGAGTTGGGAAACACCGAGCGAGCGACAGATGCGCTGGAAGACGGCGCGCGGACGGTCGCCGAGGCCATTGCCCTGGATCGAGGCCTCGAGCTGGATCTGGACGAACAGGCGACACAGGTCGGGCTGATTACCCGCTAGCCGGCGCAAGCGTTCGAGCGTCGCCTCGAGCGGAAAGTCGGCCAGCTTGCCGGCCGTAAAACATTCGATGGCGCGCTGCCGATCGGCTTCGGCCAGCGCGAAGCGCCGCATGGCCCCACGCGCAGCGTCGATCTCCTGCTCCGTGACGAGGCCGTCGCTCTTGGCGACGTGGCCCATGACCTGGAACGTGGCCTCGAAAAACGTGCGGCGCAGATCTGCGGGGTCGGCAGCAACCTTGCCGGAGGCAGACCTGGACCGGTTGCGCTTGCCGGCGGCGTCGAACTGGTGACCCAGCACGAACCCGACGATGGCTCCCAGCAGCCCGCGGCCGATGACGTAGCCCAGGATCGCGCCGAGGATCTTGCCGTGCCAACCTTCAAGCATATGCGCGGGGGCGTGCCCCTTCCCGGGAGTCGTTACAATGGGTGGTCGGTCAGGACGTTGCGTCCCTGCGGCCGATGATCACGGCATATTAACAGCACCGGCGGCTCCACCATGTCCACGCCCACACCTGACACGAATCCCTCCGCCAGCTCCATAGCCAGCGGTTCCCCGCCCATGCACGAGTCGAACCTGCACGGCCTCACGCGCATCCACCAGGGCAAGGTGCGTGACATCTACGCGATCCCGGGCGACGACCGGCACATGCTGATCGTCACCACCGACCGCCTGAGTGCGTTCGACGTGGTGCTGCCCGATCCGATTCCGGGCAAAGGCCGCGTGCTCACGAGCATTTCCAACTTCTGGTTCGCGCGCACGGGCCACATCGTGCCGAATCACCTCGCGTCGCCGGAGCACGCCAACCTCGCGCTGGTGGTGCCGGATGCGGCTGATCGCGCTCGCCTCGTCGATCGCGCAATCGTCGTCCGCAAGCTGCAGGCGTTGCCGGTCGAAGCCGTCGTGCGCGGTTACCTGATCGGTTCCGGCTGGAAGGACTATCAGCGCACTGGCGCGATCTGCGGCATCACGCTGCCCGCCGGCCTGCGCATGGCCGACCCGCTGCCCGAGCCGATCTTCACGCCTTCAACGAAGGCACCGAAGGGACAGCACGACGAAAACGTGGGTTTCGACGAGATCGCCAGGTTGATCGGAGCGGATCGTGCGGCCCAGGTGCGCGACACCGCGATCGCGCTCTACAGATTCGCGGCGGCGCATGCGCTCACGCGCGGCATCATCATCGCGGACACCAAGTTCGAGTTCGGCATCGACGCAGAGAATGGCGGCTGCCTGACGCTCATAGACGAAGCACTCACGCCCGATTCGTCACGCTTCTGGCCGATGGACACGTACGTGCCAGGCACGAGCCCACCGTCGTTCGACAAGCAGTTCGTGCGCGATTACCTCGAGACGCTCGACTGGAACAAGACCGCGCCCGGCCCGCAGCTGCCGGCGCACGTGATCCAGCACACCAGCGAGAAATACGCGGAAGCGCTGCGGCGGCTCACTGCGTAGTCGCGCGGCGCTCCGCGTGGCTGCGTTGCGTTGACGGAACTCGTCGCAGGCATCCGCCCTGCGCCTGTCCGGTCCTTTTCCGCGCGATTTGTCGAGCGCCGCAGCTCGAGCGTCTGGCGCGCCGCACTCGATCTCACCGCCCATACCGCACCACCCTCGTCGCGTGCCCGCTCGAGCAAGGGTCGCCGAGCATCGTGCGGTCCTCCGCGCGATGCTCGAAGCGCGCGAGACCATGAGCGCGGAAAAGGACCGGACAGGCGCAGGGCGGAAGCCCTGACAATCTCTTACGCGACGATCAACCGCGCTTCGCCGCCCACGCGGCAATCACGCGCTGCAGTTCGCGCACACCGTCGGTGAGCGCGGCAGGCCCGGGCTGCAGGATAATTGACGACTTAACCTCGTGCAGTTCGCTATCACGCACGGCCGGCACGTCGTGCCAGCCTGGTCGCGCCGCGACGTTGCGTGCCGAGAATTTCTTGCCGCACCATGACCCGAACATGATGTCCGGGGCGCGCCGCACGACTTCGAGCGGGTCGGCGACGATGCGGTCCTTGCCGAGGCCGCAGGTCGCGAGTTCCGGGAAGATGTCGTCGCCGCCCGCAACGCCGACGAGTTCCGAGACCCAGCGGATGCCCGAGATCTGCGGCTCGTCCCACTCTTCGAAGTACACACGCGGCCGGCGCGGAAACGACGACGCCGTGGCGCGGATCGTATCCAATCCGCCCTCCAGATCAGCGGCCAGTGCGGCGGCCTTCGTCTCGCACCCGATCATGCCGCCCAACATGCGGATCACGCGCAGGATCTCGTCGACGCTGCGCTGATTGAACACGTGCACCTCGACGCCGTGGCGGATGAGTTGCGAGGCGATGTCGGCCTGCAGGTCCGAAAACCCGAGCACGAGATCGGGCTCGAGCGCCAGGATCCTGTCGATCTTTGCGCTGATGAACGCGGAGACCTTCGGCTTTTCCTTGCGCGCTCGCGGCGGGCGCACCGTGAAGCCGGAGATTCCGACGATGCGGTCTGCCTCGCCCAGGAGGTACAGTGTTTCGGTCGTCTCCTCGGTCAGGCAGACGATGCGGGCCGGGTAACGTGCTTCGCTGCGGCAACTGATCGTCAAAGGGAAGGCCTCGCGCTGGCGGGTTGGATACTGGTTCGTCCGGATCGCGGGCATTCTGCCCCAGAACCGGCCTGAGCTTGCCTGCTGCGGCGAGCCATGCAACGCTTTCGCCGCCGATCGCCATTGGATTCGACTTGCCCGACGCCCTCACTCCCTTCCGCACGCTGCAACACCGCTTCGAGCACTGGCTGTTCGACTGGCCGGAGCAGACTGGCAGCCGCTCGATCCAGTTGGTCGCGACCCCGCTGGGTTACGCCTACGCGCTGCTGCGCGACCTGTTCGGCGGCGACCTCGGCCTGCGCGCCATGGGCCTCGTGTATTCGTCGCTGTTCGCGCTGGTACCGGTCGTCGCCGTCTCGTTCTCGGTGCTCAAGGCTTTCGGCTATCACCGCGAGCTCGAGCCCGTGCTGTTTGAGTTCCTGCGGCCGCTCGGGGAGAAAGGCACGGAGCTCACGGTCAAGATCATGGAGTTCGTCGAGAACGCGCAGACGACCGTGCTCGGTACGGTCGGCTTCGTGATCCTCATCTACACCGTGATCGTGATGATCGAGAAGATCGAGGGCGCGCTCAACTTCACCTGGCACGTCGAGCGGCCGCGCAGCCTCGCCCGGCGCGCGACCGAATACGTGGTCATCATGATCGTCGGGCCGGTCCTGATGGTCGCCGCGCTGGTGCTGCTCACGCGCATCGAAGCAAGCGACATGGTGGCGCGGGTCTCGGGACTGGCCGGCACCACGGACCTGCGCGGCCACTACGCGCCGTACCTGCTGATCATCGGCCTGTTCTGGTTTCTGTACGTCTACATGCCGAACACGCGCGTGCGCTGGCGTGCGGCGTTCATCGGCGCCCTGTTCGGCGGTGCTGCGTGGGTCGGCGTCGGCGCGATCTTCACTCGCATCGCGGTGTACGCGACGCAGGCGGCGGCGATCTATGCCGGCTTCGCGATCGTGCTGCTGTTCATGTTGTGGCTGCACCTGAGCTGGCTGATCATGCTGCTCGGCGGACAGCTGAGCTTCTACGTGCAGCACCCCGAGCATCTGCGCACCGGTCACGGCGAGATCCCGACCACCAGCTTTCTGCGCGAACGCATCGCGCTCGGCGCGATGCTCCTGCTCGGTGAGCGCTTCGTCGCGGGTGGACCGCGCTGGAAGGTGTCGGACCTGGCCGACCACATGGACGTCCCCGCGTCGGTGCTCGATGGCGAGCTGTCGCTGCTGGAGGACCGCGGCCTCGTGCTGACGGCCGAAGACGACACCGTCGCTCCGGGTCGTGACCTCGGCAGCATCACGCTCGCCGAAATCCTCGACGCCGTTCGGCACGAAACGCCGAACCCGCGCAGCCCCGAACCCAGGCGGTTGCCCAAGGCCGACAATGCCGCCCGCCTGGCTGACGACGCAATGCGTGCCAGCCTGTCGCAGACAACGCTGCGCGATCTGCTGCGCGACCCCGAACCGCCCCGCGCTGGCGAAGTGGTGGGTTAGACTCGCCCCCGCTCAGGAGGACACCCATGCAGATCTCGATGTACCGCGCTTCGGTTCCCGTCTTTGCCCGCGCCCTGCGCAACCTGATTGCCATCCTGAAGAAGGGCGAGGCGCACGCGACGGAACGCAAGATCGATCCGACCGTGCTGCTCAATTACCGGCTCGCACCGGACATGTTCGCGCTGACGCGGCAGGTGCAGATCGCCACGGACATGGCCAAGGGCTGCGTGTCGCGGCTGGCCGGTGCGGAGATCCCGTCGTACGAGGACAAGGAAGCGACGTTCGGCGAGCTCGTCGCACGCGTCGAAAAGTGCATTGCCTACCTCGAGAGCTTCAGGCCGGAACAGATCGACGGCACCGAGGACAAGACCATCGTGCTGAAGCGCCCGACGGGTGACGTCAGCTACCCGGGCCTGAAGTACCTGCTTGAGTACGTGACGCCGAACGTGTACTTCCACTGCGCGTCGACTTACTCGATCCTGCGGCATTGCGGCGTGAACATCGGCAAGAAGGATTTCATCGGGCCGCTGTAACGCTCGCCCGCATCAGCGGGAGAGGACGCGTTAGAACGCTTCAGGGTACTGGCGTCCGATCCGGTCGGTCCCGTCGCGCTTGGAAAGGCAGACACGCGCGCGACAGGACAGACCGCATCGGACGCCCGACATCGCGCGCCTGAGCGCCGTTTCCCGCAGAGCCGGGAAAGATCGCACGGCGCATGTAATTCCACGCCGCCCTCAGCCGGTCCGCGCGTGCAGCACAGCCTGAGACCCGATACGGTCCACGCTAGCCGTGCCGGCGTGCCGCATGATCTCAGTCAGCTCGCGGTTCAGGATGTCGAGCACGGCCTCGACGCCGGGCTGGCCGAACGCGGCGAGCCCCCACGCCTGCGGCCGGCCGATACCGACGCTGGCGCGCAGAGTCTCCTCGTTGCGGCCACCGTGGTTGGAGACGATCACGCCGTCGGCGCCGCGCGCCCTTTTCCGGCTCTGAGGGAAAAGGCGCCGCGTATCACAAGCGATTGATCCGAGACCTTCCCCCGAGCGCGTGTCTGCCTTTCCAAGCTCGGGGGAAGGTCTCGGATCGGTCGCTTGCAACCAGGGCGTATGTACCTTTCCAAGC
>JAABQQ010000040.1 GCA_011391405.1 Gammaproteobacteria bacterium | reverse complement strand
ACTCCAGCCGCCGCTTGTCACGGTCATCACGGCGTCCTTCAACCACGCCGACTACGTTGCCGAGAGTCTGCGAAGCGTCATCGCACAGGATTACGAAGTCATCGAGTACATCGTCATCGACGACGGGTCCACTGATTCGTCGGCGAAGATCATTGCGTCGCTTCAGGATACCTGCATCCGTCGCTTCAAGCGCTTCGTTTTCGAGCATCAGCGCAATGCCGGAAGCGTCGCAACATTGAATCGGGCCCTATCGTTGGCTAGTGGTGAGTATTTGTTTTTTCTGGCCTCGGACGATGTTGCGGAACCCCATGCGATCTCCCGATTGGTGGCCCTGTTAGAAGGCGATCCGAATACCAGCTTGGTTGCGCCAGATAACTCGCTCATCGATGCCGCTGGTCGCCCTTGTTTTTGGACGATGGATCGGCATACCACCTATGAGAAGCAGAGTGCGGTCTACTCAAGCTTTGCCGATTACCTGCGCAAAACAACGGCACCGTACGACTTTGATGGCGCCTGGTTTGGCAGTTATGAGGCGCTGATCCAAGGCAATCACGTTCCCAACGGCACCCTGGTTCGTCGCTCCGCCATCGAGAAGGTGGGGCGTTTCTCCCCAACGGCACCGCTGGAGGACTACTATATGCTGCTCCAACTCGCCAAATTCTCACGTCTGCGTTTCTGGCCAGAACCGTTGCTTCGGTACCGCTGGCATGACCGCAATACGGTCAAAAGCACCGCGCACATGCTGAGAATGACGATTCAAACAGTCGCACTGGAAAAGGACTACTGCCGATCGCATGGCCACCTGTGCACTTGGTACGCACGCCAAGCCCGCCGGCTATTGCAGTTGATGCGCCTATCGCCGACAGACGCTCTGCCGATGGGCTCGGATGCCGTTCGTGGCCTGGCTTTTGGATTGCCGTGCCTCGCAGGTCAATGGCTACATCGAAAGATCTTGGGAAGGTATGCTCGTCGCCAGCGCGAAGGGGTTTGACTGAGGAGCACTGCCCGAACGGCGTCGACTTCGACAAGCTCGCAGGGACATCCTCGACACAGTGTTCACCGGCATCAACAGAAAGGGCCACCCCACCATCATTTGCAGCGGCATCAGTCAGTCGACCCGACCCCGGACACGTCGCCCATGATCGCCGTTTCGCCCAGGGGTCTAGCATCGCTTCGGCATGGCCTGCAGTTTTGCTCCCGCGTCGTGTCCAACACCCGCCTTCCTAAGCGGCATCAGGCTCTGCACCGCGACGCCCCGCGAGGCGTCAGGGTCTCGAACAGGCCCAGGCAATGTCGGATAATCTTGTGGGAGCGCTGACGAGATCGGCATCCCCTTCGACTCTGGTCTTCCGACTCATCGCCTCGCCATACATGTCCTCGCCGCAGCGTCTGCCGGCAGCGGCCCATCCGCTGGCCAACATTTCACCGCAAGCCCGCATCGGAACTGATTGCCGCATCGAATCGGGTGCCGTCGTGCCCGCTGATTGTGAGCTCGGCGACGATGTGCACCTCGGACCGAACGTTGTCTTCGTTGAGCCGGACGAAGGATCGGCCTGCCGCGTCGGCCGCGCTTGTGCACGCGTTCGCATCGGCGCGAACGCCGTGATTTATCCCGACGTCGTGCTCGCGACCGGCGTCGTCGTGCGACCGGGTGCGGTGGTGACGCGTTCGGTGCCCCATGGCGCCATCGTCGAGGGCAACCCAGCCACGATCGTAGGCTATGTGAACACGGTTCGCAGCCGAAGCACGTTTGCGACACCTTCGCTGGGGCGCAGCACGGATCCGGTCCAGAACACTGCGGTCGATGGTGTTACCTTGCACCGCATGCACGTGGTACCGGACTTGCGCGGCAGCCTTACGGTGGGTGAGTTCCAGCGGCAGATCCCCTTCACTCCGCTGCGCTACTTCATCGTCTTCGGCGTGCCGAGTCGCGAGACGAGGGGTGAACATGCGCACCGGCAATGCCATCAATTTTTGGTCTGCGTGCGCGGCAGCTGCACGGTGGTCGCAGACGACGGACAGCGTCGGGTCGAGGTTCGTCTGGATGCGCTGGACACCGGCCTGTATCTGCCCCCGATGACTTGGGGCATCCAGTATCAGTATTCCAACGACGCCGAATTGCTGGTGTTCGCGTCCCACCACTACGACGCGGATGACTACATTCGGGACTACGACGACTTCCTGCGTGCCAAGGCCGATTCATGACCTCCCCGGACTGGAAGCGACCGCGCCGCATCACCGGCAGGACCCGTGGCCTGGCGAAACGCGCAGGTGACCGAGGGCGACTACTTCCTGAAGTTGCGCACCGACGACTTGAAGTCACGCCACATGTCGCCAGACGTGGTCTGCTCGTCTCTACTCAGGTACGGGCGATATCTGCCCGAGCCCATCATTGTCGCGAATGAGCGACCTTCCGTTCCTTGATCTCAAGGCCATTCAGCAGCTGCATGCCGACTCGCTGCGCTCGGCCTTCGAGCGGGTACTGGCTTCGGGCTGGTACATCCTCGGCGAGGAGGTCCGGCACTTCGAAGCGGAGTACGCTGCCTATTGCGGTGCGCGCGAGTGTGTGGGCGTCGCCAACGGCCTGGATGCGCTGGTGCTGGCGTTGCGGGCGCTTGACATCGGCCCCGGCGACGAAGTCTTGGTGCCCGGCAATACCTACATTGCAACCTGGCTTGCCGTGAGTCATGTCGGTGCGACGCCGGTCCCGGTCGAGCCCTTGCCCAATACGGCCAATCTCGACCCCGAGCGGCTTGCCGCCGCGCTCACGCCGCGCACGCGCGCCGTCCTGCCCGTGCACCTGTACGGTCAGCCGGCCGACCTGGAGCCGATCCTGGCGTTCGCCGCAGCGCACGGTCTGAAGGTGTTGGAAGACGCTGCCCAGGCGCACGGAGCCACCTATGGGGGCCGTCGGCTCGGCGCCCACGGCGACATCGCGGCCTGGAGCTTCTACCCTGGCAAGAATCTCGGTGCGCTGGGCGACGGTGGCGCCATCACCACCAACGACGCCGGCTTGGCCGACCGGGTACGGCTGCTGCGAAACTATGGCTCGCGCCGGAAGTACCACAACGAGGTCGTCGGCTACAACTCGCGCCTGGACGAACTGCAGGCGGCGCTGTTGCGGGCGAAGCTGCCCCACCTGGACGCCGAGAACGGGCGACGCGCGCTCATCGCTCGCCGATACCTGGACGGCTTGTCCGGGGCGCCGGTCCAGCCGCTCGAGGTGAGCGACCGTTGCGCCAGCGTCTGGCACCTGTTCGTGATCCGCCACCCGCAGCGGGATGCTCTCGCGTCCGAGCTGGCGGCGCGAGGCATCGCGACCATGATCCACTACCCCGTGCCGCCGCACCTGCAGCCTGCCTATGCCCATCTGAACCTGCCGGCAGGCGCGCTGCCGATCACCGAGGCCTTGCACCAACAGGTACTCAGCTTGCCGATGGGGCCGACGATGACTCTGGAGGACGCCGACCGCGTGATCGGGGCGATCCATGAATGCGCTTGACGGCAGCTGCAGACCTCGGCCAGGTTGCACTCGGCCTCGATGATCCTGGCTCGCACGACACCGCTCAATACGGTGGCCGCGGCGACGCGGCTGGCGGAGGCGTCCCTTGCGAGCACCTCTTCCGGCTGGCGGTGGCCTCGGGCGGGTGCGGCAGCGGGCTATGCGGCCACATTCGCGCCTCGCTGGATGGTGTCGCCCTGGCAACTTGGCCGGCTGGCCCGCCGCCTTGACGCCCATCGCGGCGCACGCGCCATCGTTCTCTGGAGGCCGGCGCGGCGATATCTCATGCGGATCCTGATTCCGATCGGTTGCTTCGGGCGGGCGGGTGGATACCGCGTGTTGTCCGAACTGGCCAACCATTGGATCGCATTGGGCGCAACGGTCGATTTCCTGGTCGATCACCGCAGCGACCCGCCCTACTTTCCCACCTGCGGTGGCATCCGCCGTTTCGACTTGCACGGCCGGGAGCGCACCGCCAGCAACGCCAGTGAACGGTTTGAACTCAGCGGCAATGCACCATCGATCTATCTTGGCATGTGGCGCGCGCTGCGTCGCCTCGCACCCGAATACGACATCGTGCTCGCCAACCAGTCGTTGACGGCGTGGCCGGTCGCCCTGGCGACGCGGCCTCGCAGAGGCCGCGCGGGTCGCGTGTACTACGTCCAGGCCTACGAGCCCGGCTACTATCACATCGAGCATGGGTGGAGAGCCAGAGTGCTCGGCATCTTGTCGGCCACGAGCTACCTCCTGCCACTCAGGCGAGTCGTCAATGCTCCGATCTATCTGCGCTACCAAGGCATCCGGTCCGAGCACTGGGTACCGCCCGGTCTCGACGACAAAATTTTCACACGTCGCAGCACGCTGCCGGGCTCCGGCGGGGCCGCCTGGACCATCGGCGTCATAGGGCGGCACGAGCCGGCCAAGGGTACCGCCCACGCGCTGGCTGCGTTTGAACAGCTCGCCGGTCGCTGGCCAAACGTCCGACTGAAGGTCGCCTACGGCAACCTGCCCGAGAACTGGTCACACCCACGGGCAGAAATCGTGATACCTGCCAACGACGTTGAGCTGGCGGCGTACTACCGCTCGCTGGATGTCATGCTGGCGCCGGGAACAGTGCAACTCGGCGCTTGTCACTATCCCGTCATCGAGGCCATGGCAAGCGGTGTTCCGGTGGTGACGACAGGCTATCTCCCGGCCGATGAGTCCAACGCGTGGATTGTTCCGGTCCATGCGCCCCAGTCGATTGCGTCGGCCGTCGAGCAAATCATGCAAACCGCGCCCGATCAGCTGGCCGTCAAGCTCGGTCGTGCCGCCGCTGCCGTCGAACCCTTTGCATGGCATGCGGTGGCCGCCCGCTTCCTGGCCCTGCTGCAGAACAGCTGATGGACAGTCGTAGGCGATACTTTGCGCCGCCTTGTGCGCCCAACCCGGCTGGCCATCCTGACGGCTGACAGCGTGCGCGCCGGACATCATGCTGCGGCACTTGCCTGAACTCTTGATGCGCTACGCATTCGCGCCTGGGTCCAGCCATGTCCAATAGTCCGCAGCTGCTGCTGTCGGTCCTGATCGTCAACTGGAATGGCGGATCCCTCCTCGAACGTTGCACGGAGAGCGTGCACGAGGCGCTCTCGCTCAAACTGGCCGGCCGGTACGAACTGGTCATCGTGGACAACGCTTCGCGCGATGACTCCATCACGCGTGCCACGGCCTCGCACGGCGAGACGGTGCTGCGCAACACGCACAACATCGGTTTCGGTGCGGCCTGCAACCAGGCAGCGGCGCGGGCGGGCGGAGAGTTCCTGCTCCTGCTCAATCCGGACTGCGAGTTGCGGCCGGGGTCGGTGGAACGTTGTCTGGCCGAGCTGCGCCGGGATGACCTGCCGGTGGGCATCTGCGGCGTGGCGCTCGTTGACGAGACTGGCCGCGTGGCCCAGACCTGCCACCGCGTTCCGGGCTTCGGCGCCTTGCTGGGCAGTGCGGTCGGGCTGAACGCCATCTGGCCTCGCCTGGCAGACAGCCGGATGGTCGATTGGGACCATCGTTCGGATCGCACCGTGGATCACGTGATCGGAGCGTTCTACATGATTCGCGCGGCCACCTTCCAGGCCCTGGGCGGGTTCGACGAACGCTTCTTCGTCTACCTCGAGGATCCGGACCTGTCACTGCGGGCTCTTCGCATGAGGCTGCTCACCCGCTTTGTCGCCGCGCCGCCGTCCTTTCACCTGGGCGACGGTGTGTCCAGGCAGGTGAAGGCCGAACGCCTGTTCTACGCCACGCGCAGCCGCCTGCTCTGCGGATTCAAGCATCTGCCTGCCTGGCAAGCCTGGACCCACACGGCCATGACGCTGGTCTGCGAGCCGTTTGCCCGCACGGTCCAGGCGCTGCTGCGGCGGTCCTGGCAAGACCTGCGCTTCACGTGGCGCGGTTTCGCGCTGGTCTACCGCGACCTGCCAACGCTGTGGCGTGCACGACGATGGCAATAGGAATTGTGGCCTATCCGCGATACGCCGCGCTGGGCGCATCGTCGCGCATCAGATGGCTGCAATTCCTGCCCGAGTTGCGGCGCCTCGGGCTGGATATCGAGGTCAGCCCCCTGCTGGACGACGAGTATCTGCGCCGGAAATACGCCGGGCGATCGACACTCCGTTTCGTTGTACGGGCGTACGCACGGCGTGCCGCTGCTCTGCTCGCGCGGCGAAACGCGGCGGACGTCGTGTGGATCGAAAAGGAACTCTGGCCTTGGGCGCCCGCCTGGCTGGAGCGCCTGGCATGGGGACGGCGCCCCGTGGTGCTGGACTATGACGACGCCGTTTTCCACAGCTACGACCTGCACCGCTCAGGCGTGGCGCGCGCGCTTTTCGGCGGCAAGATCGACCGCTTGATGCGGGCCGCCGCACTGGTGGTGGTTGGCAACGACTACCTGGCTCAGCGGGCGCGGCGGGCTGGGGCGCAGCGCG
>JAABQQ010000039.1 GCA_011391405.1 Gammaproteobacteria bacterium | reverse complement strand
CGAACCGATTCACGGCTCCGCACCCGACATCGCGGGGCGTGGCATCGCGAATCCGTACGGCACGATCCTGAGCGCGGCGATGATGCTCAGGTATTCACTCGGGCTCGAAACCGAGGCCGTCGCAGTCGAGTCCGCGGTCGAAGACGCCGTCAGCGCAGGCGTGCGCACCGCAGACATTGCGCTGGCCGGCAAGGCCACTGTCGGTAGCCGGGAAGCCGGTGCTGCGGTCGTTGAACGGCTAATGTCAAGTCTTTAAATTTCAATGACTTACGGTTTTATCCACAGAAACTGTCAAGCCAGGGTTTAGAACCCCCGGCCGGTCGATTATTCGCCCAATTCCCGCTGGACTCGGACCGGATTTTCGGCGCTATACTGCGCGTCCGCAGGCGGCCGCAGGCTCCCTGCCCGCAGTTTGCGCAACCAGATTTACGTGTAGCGAGGACTTGAGTCGGGTTAGTCTTTGTCTCAGGGAATGAGGCAACTCGGGTCCCCCGAAGGCCGGCAGGAATGCCGGCCTTCTTTTTTTGTGCGCTTGCCAGAGAGTACTCATCCAGGCGCGAGCAACGCGTCGACGGGCGCTGCTCGATGAGCCTCGCGCAACGACTCAGACGCGACCTGCCGCTTCGAGTCCGGCCGTCAGGTCGCGCGCGAGGTCGGCACCCTCTTCGATGCCAATCGACAACCGCACCAGCGTCACCGAGATGCCGGCCCGCTCCCGCGCCGCCTCGTCCATCGCCGCATGCGTCATGCTGGCCGGATGCGCTACGAGGCTCTCGACACCGCCGAGCGATTCGGCGAGCGAGAACAGTTCCATGTTGCCGAGCAGCGCCTTGACATTCTCGACCCCACCCACGAGTTCGAAGCTCACCATTGCGCCGAATCCCCGCTGCTGGCGCTGCGCGATGGCGTGACCCGCATGCGCGGCGAGCCCGGGGTAGTAGACGCGAGCCACCGCGGGGTGCCTGGTCAGCAGTTCAGCGATGCGCTGTGCGTTCTCGCCATGTGCGCGCATGCGGGCGTGCAGCGTGCGCAAGCCACGCAGCGTCAGGAAGCTGTCGAACGGCGCGCCGGTGACGCCGATGCAGTTGCCCCACCACTTCACCTGCTCGTGCAGTTCGGCCGTGGCCGCGATCACGGCGCCGCCGACGACGTCGCTGTGACCGTTCAGGTACTTGGTCGTGGAATGAATGACGAGGTCGGCCCCCAAGGCCAGTGGCTGCTGCCACACGGGCGACAGGAACGTGTTGTCGGCCACGACCAGCGCGCCCACTGCCTTGGCGCGGGCGGCCACGGCAGCGATATCGACGATGCGCAGCAACGGGTTGCTCGGCGTCTCGATCCACACCAGCGCCGGCTTGTCGGCGATCGCGGCGTTGAGCCCTGCGGCATCCTGGAAATCGACGAACCGTACCTGCAGGGCTCCGCGCAGGTTGAGTGCATTGAAGAGACGGTAGGTGCCGCCATAGCAGTCGTGCGGCACGACGGCGACCTGGTCCGGCTTGAACAACTGGGTCACGAGCGAGACGGCTCCCATGCCCGAGGCGGTCACGACCGCGCCAGCACCGCCTTCGAGGTCCGCGAGCGCACGCCCGAGCGCGTCACGCGTCGGATTGCCCGACCGTGAGTAGTCGTATTCGCGCTTTTCACCGTAGCCACTGAAGGCGAAAGTTGACGTCAGGTGAATCGGCGGCACGACGGCGCCGTGCTGGGTATCCGTCTCGAGGGCCGCCCGCACGGTGCGGGTCTTGATGCTGTCTTGGTGGCTCATGGGATCCGTTTCGGGTCTGTTACAGGCACTGGTCTATTCGAGTGTGCGGTAGAAAACATCGCGCAGCACCTCCGACTCCTTGAAGAAGGCGTCGTGGCCGTACATCGAGCTGATCTCGATCAGCTGGCAGGCGCTGCCGAACCGGTCGCGCAGGGTGCGCATGTCGGCGGGCGGCACCAGCTGATCCTCCAGCACGGCGACCATGGTCATCGGCACGGCGATGGTCTCGGGTTCGATGCGGTGCAGGTCGATCGACTCCGACAGGCAGACGAATGCCTCGGGCCGGTAGGTACGCGAATAGGCCTCTCCGCGCGAAACGATGTACGCCTCGACCGGGAACACGAAACGCCCGTCGTGGCGGGTGGCCTCGCCCGGAAAGCGATCTTCGAATTCGCGCACGGAGCGGTACGTGGTCATGGCCAGGGCGCGCGCCAGGGCGAGTCCCCGCTCGCCCTCGCCATGCTCGATGGCGTAAC
Source organism: Gammaproteobacteria bacterium (assembly GCA_011391405.1). Lineage (GTDB taxonomy): Bacteria > Pseudomonadota > Gammaproteobacteria > Steroidobacterales > Steroidobacteraceae > RPQJ01. Next base: position 4,290 of record JAABQQ010000039.1, on the reverse strand, counting down.
GCACGAAATTGCGCTGGACGCTGCGCCACGCCGTCGACATTGGATGGGTGCGATGAGCGGCGCTGACCACGATGCCGTGCCGCAGGCGCGTCGGGTGCTTCGCGCCCATTACCAGCGTCACCATGCCGCCATAGGACGCGCCGATGCAGCCGTGCAGGCTCGCGATGCCCAGGTGGTCCATCACCGCCGTGAGGCAAGTCGCCTGGTCGTGAGCACTGACGCTCTGGAACACTTCGCCGTGTCCGGGTCCGGTCGTGCGATGGCTGCCGCCGAGGAAGTCGATGCCCAGGACCCGGAAACGGTCCGTGTCCAGCGCCTTGCCGGGCCCGGCGATTTCGTCCCACCAGCCCGCCACGCCTTCGCGCACCTTGAAGACATTGCGACCCGCCGAAATTCCCCCGAGGACCGCTACTACCGGTGCACCGTCGGCGCCGGCGATCCGATAGGCGATCTCGACGCGCGGCAGCTCGCCGCCAAAGTGCAACGGGAAGGGCTCGCGATCCGGGACGAGGATGTCCTCGTCGAACACATAACCGGCAGGCAGCACGACCGGACGCAGGGCCGCGGCAGGATCCATCGACGAGGGATCGGCGGCGCCATCCGGTGCGATGTTTTCATCGACGGCCGGTTGGCTGTTGCTCGTGGTGACGGACGAAGACACTGCTGTTACTCGAACTCGCGCTGACTCTGAACAAACTCTGGGCACGGTTGTCGAGACCCGTGCCGCCCTGCCCATCAAAAAGGGGGACCACAAGCGGGGAGTATTTGCGCGCGCGGGATGGTTGCGGCGACCAACACCCCCGTCGGTCGTGAAACCGGGCGGGGCAGCCTCGCTGCAACTCATCTTCCGGCGACGCGCAGGGTCCCCGTGGAGTTGGCACCAGTTCGGGCGGGTTGGGCCCGATGGTTGCCCCGGCTTCAAAGGGCCATTCCCTCAGCCGGTCTCGATGAGCGGGGCGAAGTTTAGGTGTGACAGCACGTTAGCGCAAGGAACGTCAGCGCAATCGAGACGCAGTCCGTGCGAAGCATCAATCGGACATCTAGTGGCGCCGTCAGGCGGCCCCGGACCGGAAGCGCTCCGAAAGACGCGTAAACCCGTCCCTGGGGCTCCGGCGCGGCGTCCATGCCGCGCACGGCTTTCGGAGCGCTTCCGATCCGGAGACGCCGTCGGCGCGGACCGTTTTGCCCCACTTAGCCTCGCGCGGCTCCTCTTTCGGTTGCGCCGACTGTTCCAATGTATTAACGTGCTAGCACATTAATACAACCCCGCTCATCGAGACCCGTGAAAAACCACCGTGGAATTTCCCCCCGCCAGGAAGCAGCCGCCGAACGCGCGCTGTGCCAGGCCGTCCTGACCCTGCGCACGGTCGAAGAGTGCCGTGATTTCCTGCGCGACCTCTGCACGCCGGCCGAACTGCAGGCCCTCGCCGATCGCTGGACCGTCGTCGGGTTGCTGCAGGCGGGGATTCCCTACCGCGAGATCGCGAAACAGACGGGCGTCAGCGTGACGACCATCGGGCGAGTGGCCCGCTACCTGGGTACCGGCAACGGCGGCTATGAACTGGCTGCGCGCCGCCTCGGAGAACGCTGATGGATCGCCAGCAACGCCTGCGCATCGCCGTGCAGAAATCGGGACGCCTCACCGACGAATCCCTGGACCTGCTCCACCGCTGCGGCCTGAAGTTCAGCCGCGGCAAGGACCAGCTCATGTGCTACGGCGAGAACATGCCGCTCGACGTGCTGTTCGTGCGGGACGACGACATTCCCGATCTCGTCCAGGAAGACGTCTGCGACCTCGGTCTCGTCGGGCTCAACGTGCTCGAGGAAAAGCGTCTCGCGATGCTGGCCCGCGGCACCACCCCGCGCATCGAAATCCTGCAGAAGCTCGACTTCGGCCGTTGCCGCCTGTCGCTCGCCGTGCCGCAGGAATTCGTGTTCGAAGGCCTGCCGAGCATCGCCGGCAAGCGCATCGCCACCACGTATCCGCACGTGCTGGCGCGCTTCCTGCAAGAGAACGCCATCCCCGCCGAAATCGTCACGCTGTCCGGCGCCGTCGAAATCGCACCGCGCCTTGGCCGGGCCGACCTGATCTGCGACCTCGTTTCCACCGGTTCGACTTTGACGGCCAATCATCTGCGCGAAGTGGCCGTCGTGCTCGAAAGCCAGGTGTGCCTGGTGCGCACTCCTGTCGCCCTGCCCGAGGTCAAGGCCGACTGGGTGCGTCGACTGCTGGTGCGGGTCGACGGCGTCCAGCAGGTGCGAGAGAGCAAATACATCATGCTGCACGCTCCGCGCTCGGCCCTCGCGCAGATCGCTAAGCTGCTGCCCGGCAGCGAGTCCCCTACGGTCATCCCGCTGGACGGCACCGGCGATAAAGTCGCGGTGCACGCGGTTTGTCGTGAAACCGTCTTCTGGGAGACGCTTGAAAGCCTGAAAGCCGCCGGTGCCAGCGCGATCCTGGTGCTGCCGGTGGAGAAGATGCTCGCATGAAGAGTCCACTCGACATCCTCGACTGGAGCACGCTCGACGCGGCGACTCGCGAAGCCGTGCTGCGTCGTCCGGTCCAGCGCGACGCCGCGGGCGTGCTCGAACGGGCCCGCTCCATCGTCGCTGACGTTCGCGCACGCGGTGACGAAGCGCTGCGCGAGTACACGGCCAGGCTCGATGGCGTCCACCTCGAATCGTTCGGTGTGTCGGACGCCGAGTTCGCCGCCGCCGAAGCCGCGCTTACGCCGGTGCAGCGCGCAGCACTCGAACGTGCAATCGACACGATCACCCGCTTCCACGAACTGCAGACGCTGCCGCCGCTGCGGCTCGAAACCGCTCCGGGCGTCGTCTGCGAGCGCATGACCGTGGCGCTCGAGTCCGTCGGGCTGTACGTACCCGCAGGAACTGCACCCCTGCCCTCGACCGCGCTGATGCTGGCCGTGCCAGCCAGGATCGCCGGCTGTCCGGTGCGAGTCATGTGCACCCCGCCCCGTCCCGATGGCTCGGCCGATCCCGCCGTGCTCGTGGCGGCAAGGCTGTGCGGGGTCCGCAAAGTGTTCAAGGTCGGTGGCGCGCAAGCCGTCGCCGCGATGGCGTATGGCACGGCGTCAGTGCCCAAGGTCGTCAAGATCTTCGGACCAGGCAACGCCTGGGTCACCGCGGCAAAGCAGATCGTCGCGCAGGACGCCGATGGCGCAGCGCAGGACTTACCCGCCGGGCCGTCGGAAGTGCTCGTCATTGCCGATGAATCCGCGCGTCCCGCGTTCGTCGCCGCCGATCTGCTCGCGCAGGCGGAACACAGCGTGGATGCACAGGTCGTGCTGGTAACGATTTCTCGCAAGGTGGCCGAAGCCTGCGTGGCCGAGGTCGCGAGGCAACTGGCCGCACTGCCGCGACGTGAAATCGCGAGCCAGGCGATCGCCGAAAGTCGCGTCATCATCGTGCCGACCATCGCGGCCGCGATGGAAGTTTCGAACCGTTATGCCCCCGAGCACCTGATCCTGCAGGTCACCCACCCGCGCGAACTGCTGCTGCAAGTGCAGAATGCCGGATCCGTCTTCCTCGGCGCGTGGACACCTGAAACGATGGGCGACTACTGCAGTGGAACCAACCATGTGCTGCCTACGTATGGCCATGCCCGCGCCTACAGCGGGCTCAGCGTGTTCGACTTCGTCAAGCGCATTACCGTGCAGGAGCTGACCGCGGACGGCTTGCGCAACCTCGGTCCGACGGCACGCACGCTGGCGCAACTCGAGTCCCTCGACGCGCACGCCAATGCCGTCACGATTCGTCTCGACGCGCTGGCGCAGGCAGGCAACGCATGACCTCCTCGATCCTGCAGCTGGCGCGACCAGACATCCTCGAACTGCAGCCTTACCAGCACGCAGCGTGGGACCCGTCGCTCGAACGCATGCACGCGAACGAAATGCCGTGGCGCGCTTCGGGCGACAACTCAATCGCCGGACTCAACCGGTATCCCGAGCCACAACCGCGTGCGCTGGTCGAGCGCATGGCGCAGTTATATGGCGTTCCGGCATGCCAGCTGCTGGTCGGCCGCGGCAGCGACGAGGCCATCGACCTGCTCGTGCGTGCCTTCTGCCGTGCGGGACAGGACAACGTGGTGATCACTCCGCCCACCTTCGGCTTTTACAAAGTCGCGGCTCGAATTCAAGGTGCGGGCGTGCTCGAAGTGCCACTGCTGCGTGATGGCTTTGCACTGGATGCCGGGCAGGTCATTGCCGCCGGCCTGCGCGCGAAGATCGTGTTTCTGTGCTCGCCCAACAACCCGACGGGCAACCTGCT
>JAABQQ010000038.1 GCA_011391405.1 Gammaproteobacteria bacterium | reverse complement strand
CGCTGGCGTCAGTCGAAGAGGTTTTCCACGAGGTGGAATCGGGCGCTGCCGACTTCGGCGTCGTGCCGATCGAAAACTCGACCGAAGGCACCGTCAACAACACGCTCGACATGTTCCTGACCTCGCCGCTGAAGATCATCGGCGAGGTGGAGCTGCGCATCCACCAGAACCTGATGGGTCGCATGACGATGCTCGGCGACATCCGCCGGGTGTGCGGTCACCCGCAGTCGCTGGCGCAGTGCCGCGGCTGGCTGCACGAGCACATGCCCACCGTCGAGCGCGTCATCGTCAGCAGCAATGCCGAAGGCGCGCGTCGTGCACGTGACGAAGACGGCACGGCGGCGATTGCCGGCGCGGCGGCCGCCGAAGTGTACGGCCTGAACCTGCTCGTGCCGGAGATCGAAGACCATCCCGACAACACGACGCGCTTTCTCGTGATCGGGCGCAAGGCCGTGAGCCCCGGCGAGGCCGACAAGACCACGCTGCTCGTATCGGCGGCAAAGACCGATGCGCCCGGCGCGCTATATCGGCTGCTCGAGCCCCTGGCACAGCATGGCATCAGCCTGACGCGTATCGAATCACGCCCGTCGCGCAGGAAAAAGTGGGATTACGTGTTCTTCATCGACGTCGAGGGCCATGCCGAGCGCGAGCCGCTGGCAACGGCGCTAGCCGAGCTCAAGCGTCGCGCGTCGCTGTACCGCGTCGTCGGCGCCTATCCGAAGGCGATCCTCTGAGATGACGTCCTACGTCGTCGATCCGGCCGACCGTGTCGCCGGGGAGATCACGGTCCCGGGCGACAAGTCGGTTTCGCACCGCGCCGTCATGCTCGGCGCACTGGCGGAAGGGCGAACGCACGTCACGGGATTCCTGGAAGGCGAAGACTGCCTCTCGACCATGGAGGCCGTCGCGCATCTCGGCGTCCATGTCGAACAACCGGGTCCCGGCGAAGTCATCGTCGATGGCGTCGGCCTGCACGGTTTGCGCGCGCCCACCGCCACGCTCGACATGGGTAACGCGGGCACCGCGATGCGACTCTTCATGGGCCTGCTCAGCGCGCAGCCGTTCGATTCCGAACTGACCGGTGACGCATCGCTGATGCGCCGCCCGATGGAGCGTGCCGCGAAGCCGCTGCGAGCCATGGGCGCGCGCATCGACACGCACGATGGGAAGCCGCCGGTGCGAATTCACGGCGGACAGCAACTGCAGGGCATTCGCTACGAGATGCCCGTCGCCAGCGCGCAGGTCAAATCCGCAGTGTTGCTCGCGGGGCTGTACGCGCAAGGTGAGACCACCGTGGTCGAACCGGGAGTCACGCGCGATCACACCGAGCGCATGCTGCAGAGCTTCGGTTGCGAGGTCCGCGCACGCGACGGCGTGGTAACTCTCGCGGCACCGAAGTCGCTGCAGGCGGCAAGCCTCCGTGTGCCGGGCGATATCTCGTCCGCGGCGTTCTTCCTGGTCGCGGCGTGCCTCGGAGCGCGCGAGCCATTCACGATCCGCGCTGTCGGGGTGAACCCGACGCGCACCGGCATCCTGGAAATGCTGGCCCTGATGGGTGCAGACCTGCGCCTGGTCAATCACCGCAGTTTCGGCAGCGAGCCGGTGGCCGACATCGAAGTGCGGCCGTCGCGGCTCAAGGGCGCGCGCATCCCCGAGCGGCTCGTGCCACTGGCGATCGACGAGTTTCCGGCCCTGTTCGTCGCTGCGGCATGTGCGGAAGGTGAGACGCTGGTCACGGGCGCCGCAGAACTGCGCGTGAAGGAAAGTGACCGCATCGCGGCCATGGCGCGCGGCTTCGAGGTGCTCGGCGTGCAGCATGAAGCGCTCGCCGACGGTATGCGTATCGTGGGCGGTAACCCGTTCCGCGGCGGCACCATCGACAGCCGTGGCGATCACCGGATCGCGATGGCGTTTGCGGTCGCTAGCCTGCGTGCATCTGCGCCGATCACCATCCTCGACGTTGACAATGTTGCCACGAGCTTTCCCGGGTTTGCTGAGCTCGCCAACTCCGTTGGCCTGAACGTAGGGGTTAGGGGATAGGGGTTGGGGGTTAGTCGGAGCGGGAAAATGGGGACGCTCACCTATTACGGGAAATTGGGGACGGTAATAGGTGAGCGTCCCCATTTTCCCGGTGCTGACACTCAGCGATCTGTTGGCGTGCCGATGGGTTGCCGCGGCTGTCGAGCGCCGGTCGCATAGGCAATCTCGAGCATCTCGACCATCCACGCCAGGCGCTCGGCAGGCGTCTTGCGCAAAAAGGCCCAGCGACGCAGCCGCTCCGCGTCGTCGTACGTTCCCCACGCTTGCGGGATCGATTGCGGGTCGTATTCGGTCACAAGGGTCCTCCGCGCTGTTGCAGCAAGCGGAGTCGCTCGACATCTTCGAGGTCACGGGGACGCGCCGTTTGCTGCTTCATGTCCATGAGGTGTGCAACCGATGCAACGCGAATCTGCACCGCGCCAAGCGTGACGATGACGGAATCGTTCAGCAGCTTCGTGAATGGAATCGGGCATGCGAGCAGTACGTCGACCGTGGGTCGGCGGTTGGTTGCATCCCACAGGCTGAAGACTTCCATCCCTCGCTCAAGCCGCCACTGCTCGCGGATGGCCTCATCCGCCAGTAACGCCGGGTCCACTGGCGCGAATGAACGGTAGCCGGCATTGATCAGCGTAGTGACCAGATCAGTCGACGGGCCTGGTGCGAAATCGATGACCAGGTCGATATCGCCAGTCACCCGGTCGATACCGTGTAGCAGCATGGCGAGCCCGCCCACTACGACGTACGGAACCTGTGCTGCATTCATTAAGGCGAACAGGCTGAGGAAATCCGTCGGCATGGCTCATTATAGTGGCTGAGGAAATTGGGGACGCTCACCTATTACTCATAATAGGTGAGCGTCCCCAATTTCCGCGATTTCCGTCGACGGCTCAGGGGGAGCCGTCCTGGGAAGGGTTTTGCGGGGGCCGGCTTAATCGGAGTACTTCAGGCGGCGTGACGCCTGCGGACGGTGACGGTCGTCCGCAACTCGAGGCGCGCCGCCATGTCGATCAAGGCGTCGAGCGCGAAGAGATCCAATCGTCCGCGCCTGAGATCGGAGATGCGCGGCTGGGTGACGCCGCAGATTGCGGCCGCTCGAGCCAGGGTGAGCTTGCGACGGCGGGTCTCCTCGATGATGGCATTGGCCACTTCGGCGCGGAACCTGAGACTGGCAGCGATCTCGCGGGAGTCCTCGATGGCATCCCACACGGTGGCGAAGGTTGTGCGCTTGGTCGTCGTCATCGTTGCCGCCTTCTTCCCGGACACGGGATGATCGGATTCATGTCGGCCAGGAACCGCGCCCGGCGCGTCGTCTTGAGGTACTTCTCAGACCCCGTCAGTGTCTGGATCAGAGGTTCAGTATCCGGCATTTGTTGCGCGATGCGCAACACGCTATGCTGCGCAGATGATCCAATCGTTCCGGCACAAAGGGCTGCGGAAGTTCTATGAGTCGGGGAGTCTGGCCGGCATTCAGCCCGCGCATGCGAAACGTCTGCGCATGCAGTTGGCGGCGCTCGAGTCCGCCCAGACGATCGAGGACATGGACATCGCGGGATTCCGACTCCATGGCTTAAAGGGCTCGGAGCGTGGTCGATGGTCGATCTGGGTGAATGGGAACTGGCGCCTGACATTCGAGTTCCGGGACGGGCACGCGTACATCCTGGACTATGAGGACTACCACTGATGGCGATGCACAACCCCCCACATCCTGGCGAGTTCATCTCGTCGGTTTATCTGGAGCCGAATGGCATCAGCGGCCGTGAGTTGGCGGCGAAGCTCGGCGTGGCGGCCTCCACCCTGAATCGCGTGTTGACCGGCGCGAGCGGGATCAGCCCGGAGATGGCGCTGCGACTCTCGAAGAGTCTGGGGCGTTCGCCCGAGAGCTGGCTCGCTTTGCAGTACAGCTACGATCTCTGGCAGGCCAGGCAGCAAGTCGATTTGAGTCGCGTCGGCAAGGTCCGACTGACCGCCGCTTGACCCTCGGCCTCTGGCGAGCGACGAGCTTCGACTCCGGTGCCCCGGGGCGGCAGGGGTGGTCGGATTTGGGCAGCTCCCGCAGAAGGCGGGTGTGTCAGGCGGCGCGTGATCGGTTACGGCCGTCCGCCAGCGTGGGCAGTGCCTTCACTGCCTTGCCGGATTCACGTTCGGCGACGCGCAGCTCGAAGAGCTTCTGCAGATTCAGCCAGAACTCAGCGCTGGTGCCGAAAAAGTGACCGAGCCGGAGCGCCGTGTCACCGGTGATTGCGCGCTGCCCGTTCAGGACCAGTGTCACCCGATTGGTGGGTACCTTGATCTGGCGAGCGAGTTCCGCCGCGCTCATGCCGAGTTCCTCGAGCTGCTCGGCCAGGTGTGCGCCAGGATGAATTGCCGTGCGTGCCATAACGACCTCAGTGATAGTCCACAATTTCGACGTTGAGCGGGCCCTTGGATTCTTTCGGCCACTCGAAGCACACCCGCCATTGATCGTTGATGCGGATGCTGTACTGGCCTTTGCGATCGCCTTTCAGCGCCTCGAAGCGGTTGCCGGGCAGCGCGGCAAGGTCGTCGAGCGCAATCGCCGCGTGCAGCTGATCCAGCTTCATCGACGCTCTCTGCGAAATGCCGTCAAATGCCTTGACCCGCTTGCCGTCGGCAAAGTCACGCGTGCGCTTATCACGGTAGCTGCGGATCATCTCGCCGGCGACTGTAGTCAGAGGTATGCGTTACGTCAAGCGTAACGATTGGTTCTGGGCCGGCGGGACGATTGAAGCTTCGCCTCCGCTGGGTCGGAGGCGGTGGGAAATCTAGGCCACCCTGACGCTTCCGACTATGTCGCAACCAATTCCCTCGAATGCTGAATAATAGTGCCTGGCTTCATCCCTGTTCGCCGCACCGTCCCCTTCCTGTCCTTCCTGTCCTTCCTGTCCTTCCTGCCCTTCCCCTATGCGAGTCCCCGTCATCACCATCGACGGCCCCAGCGGCTCCGGCAAGGGCACCATCGCCCGCCGGGTGGCCACCGCGCTCGGCTTCCATCTGCTCGACAGCGGGGCCCTTTACCGGCTGGTCGCCTTCGCGGGCAGCCAGCAAGGCGTCGCCGCGGACGACCAGGAGGGCCATGCCAGGGTGGCCCGCGGGCTCGAGGTGCAGTTCAGGATGGACGGGGCAGGGGAGGAACAGATCCTGCTGGCCGGGACGGACGTTACCCGCGCCATCCGTACGGAAACGGCCGGGGCGGAGGCCTCCCGGGTGGCGGCAATGCCGCCCGTCCGTACGGCTTTGCTCAGCCGGCAGCACGCTTTTGCCCAGCCGCCGGGCCTGGTCGCCGACGGCCGGGACATGGGGACGGTGGTTTTCCCCAGGTCGCCGCTCAAGATCTACCTGACCGCCAGCCCGGAAGAGCGTGCCCGAAGGCGCCATAAGCAGTTGAAAGACAAGGGACTTACGGTTACCATCGCCGGCCTTTCACAGGAGATCCGCGAGCGGGATTTGCGCGATTCCAGCCGTCCAGTGGCGCCACTGCGCCCGGCGGAAGACGCGGTCATCCTCGATTCGACGGGTCTCACCATCGAACAGGTCGTGGATCAGGTCCTCGCGCTCGCACGGAGCCGCCTCCCCGCGATTTCTTGAGCGCGCCGGCGCCCGCAAGTGCGGGACAGGTGCATTTGTGTCGGCGCCCGGCAGGAAGCCCAGGCGTCTTTTCATCAACCCTGTGCGGGCAGGATGCGCGCAAGGCAAAGGGCCCAAGGCCCCCAGGTAGAAGTGAATAGCATGAGCATGGTCGAAAGTTTTGCCCAGATGTTCGAAGAAAGCCTCGCGAGTCAACGGATTCGCCCGGGCCAGATCCTCACCGGACGCGTGATCGAAGTCGGTCCCGACGTCGTCGTGGTGAGCGCAGGACTCAAGTCCGAAGCCATCATCCCTGTCGCGCAGTTCAAGAATGAACGCGGCGAAATCGAAGTCGCCGTCGGCGACGATGTCGAAGTCGCACTGGACAGCGTCGAGGACGGCTCCGGCGAAACGCGCCTCTCCCGCGAGAAGGCCAAGCGCGCCCGCACCTGGGAGCGCCTCGAAACCGCGTTCGAGAAGCAGGAGGTCGTCAAGGGCCTCATCAACGGTCGCGTCAAGGGCGGCTTCACCGTCGAGATCGAATTCGTCCGTGCGTTCCTGCCGGGTTCGCTCGTCGATGTGCGCCCCGTGCGCGATCCGAGCTACCTCGAGGGCAAGGTCCACGAGTTCAAGATCATCAAGCTCGACCAGAAGCGCAACAACGTCGTCGTGTCGCGTCGTGCGGTCGTGGAGCAGGAATACAGCGCCGAGCGCACGGAGCTGCTCGACAAGCTGCAGGAAGGCGCCGTCATCAAGGGCGTCGTCAAGAACCTCACCGATTACGGTGCGTTCGTGGATCTCGGCGGCATCGACGGCCTGCTGCACATCACCGACATGGCGTGGAAGCGCGTCAAGCACCCGTCGGAAGTCGTCAACGTGGGCGACGAGATCGAAGTCCGCATCCTCAAGTTCGACCGCGAGCGTCAGCGCGTCAGCCTCGGGCTGAAGCAGCTCGGTTCCGACCCCTGGCAGAACATCGCGCGCCGCTACCCGGCGGGCACGCGCCTGTTTGGCAAGGTCACG
>JAABQQ010000037.1 GCA_011391405.1 Gammaproteobacteria bacterium | reverse complement strand
TACAAGGACTTCCTGACCGAGATCGGCTACCTCGTCCCCGAAGGACCTGATTTCCAGATCGACACCACCCACGTCGATCCCGAGATCGCGAGCATGCCGGGGCCGCAGCTGGTCGTGCCCGTCATGAACGCGCGCTATGCGCTCAACGCGGCGAATGCACGCTGGGGCAGCCTGTACGACGCGCTGTACGGCACGGACGCCATGGGCGACCTGCCGCCGGCCGGCGGTTACAGTGAGGAGCGTGGCGCGCGCGTAATCACGTGGGCGAAGAAATTCCTGGATGCGGTTGCGCCGCTCGCTGCGGGCAGTCATGCCGACGCGACGTCCTATCGCGTCGTGGGCGGGCAGTTGCAGGTCGACACGGTGCAGGGCACCACGGTCCTGGCGAACCCATCGCTGTTCGCGGGCCATGCAGGAGACGCCGCCGCACCCAGCGCCATCCTGCTGCGGCAGCACAGCCTGCACGTCGAAATCCATGTCGACCGCACGAACCGCATTGGCAAGACCGATGCCGCGGGCGTGGCTGACGTGTACCTTGAAGCGGCGATCACGACGATCATGGACTGCGAGGATTCCGTCGCGGCGGTCGACGCAGAGGACAAGGCGCACGCTTACCGCAACTGGCTCGGCTTGATGCGTGGCGACCTCGTGGAAAAGGTGGAGAAGGGCGGCAAGTCATTCGATCGCGCCATGAATCCCGACCGTCGCTACGTCACGCCGGACGGCAAGTCGCTCGCGCTCAAGGGCCGCTCGCTGATGCTGATCCGCAACGTCGGCCACCTCATGACCAACCCGGCCGTGCTCGATCGTGACGGCAGTGAGGCCTTCGAAGGCCTGCTCGATGCGATGTGCACGGTGCTCATCGCCATGGTCGACCTGCGCAAGGCCGATGGCGTGCGCAACTCGACGCAGGGTTCGGTCTATATCGTGAAACCGAAGATGCACGGGCCCGAGGAGGTCGCGTTTGCCGATGCGATCTTCACGCACGTGGAGCAGGTGCTCGGCCTGCCACGCTACACCGTAAAACTCGGCATCATGGACGAGGAGCGCCGCACGACGGTCAACCTGAAGGAATGCATCCGCGCGGCAAAATCGCGTGTGGCGTTCATCAACACCGGGTTCCTCGATCGCACGGGTGACGAGATCCACACGTCGATGGAAGCCGGTGCAATGGTGCGCAAGGCCGACATGAAGACGCAGGCCTGGATCACTTCGTACGAATTGTCGAACGTCGACATCGGTCTCGCGTGCGGCTTGCCGGGCAAGGCGCAGGTCGGCAAGGGCATGTGGGCCATGCCGGACCTGATGCACGGCATGCTCGAGCAGAAGATCGGTCACCTGCAGGCGGGCGCGACGTGCGCCTGGGTGCCGAGCCCGACGGCGGCGACGCTGCATGCCACGCACTATCACGCTTACGACGTGAAGGCGCGGCAGGCGGAACTGGCCAGGGCCGGGCGTGCGGATCGATTGACGGGCATCCTCACGATTCCGCTGGCGCTCGACACGAACTGGTCGGCGGCCGAAATCAACGCCGAGATCGAGAACAACGCGCAGGGCATCCTCGGCTACGTCGTACGCTGGATCGACCAGGGCGTCGGCTGCTCGAAGGTGCCGGATATCAACAACGTCGGCCTGATGGAAGACCGCGCGACGTGCCGCATCTCGTCGCAGCACATCGCCAACTGGCTGCATCACGGCATCGTGTCGCGCGAGCAGGTGCTGGACGTGATGAAGCGCATGGCTGCGGTGGTCGACCAGCAGAACGCCGGCGATCCGCTGTATCGCCCGATGGCACCGGGCTGCGACGGCGAGGCGTTCAAGGCGGCGTGCGATCTCGTGTTCCTCGGCACGAAGCAGCCGTCGGGGTACACCGAGCCGCTGCTGCACGCACACCGGCTGGTGGTGAAGCGGCACGCGGCGCGCTAGGCAAGGCAGATACTCGCGCGATGGAGCTATGCGGCGGATTCGGTACGTCTCCCGCGCCTTGGAAAGGCAGACACGCGGCGCGGAGACGTACCGAATCCACCGCCTGCACCGCCGCGCCAGCGGCGGATCCGGGGCCTTTTCCAGAGCGCGTGTCTGCCTTTCCAAGCGCTGGAAAAGGCCCCGGATCCGCCGCAGGTGCAGCGGGGCGACCTGCCACGCGCACGTCGATCAGCGCTTCATCCACTCCGCCACGAAGTCCGGCAGGTCGGTCGACACCTTCGACGTGAATTGCGGCGCGCGCTTCTCGAGGAACGCACGCACACCTTCCGCGCCGTCGTGCTGGCTCAAGTGCCACATCGCGAGCGAGTCGACGCGGTGCGCCTCGATCGGATGCGACTGCGCGGCATTGCGGTAAATCATCTGGCGCGCAAGCGCGACTGCCACCGGTGAGCGATTGTCGATGAACTTGTGCGCGAGCTTGCGCGCTTCATCCAGCAGCTCTTCGGCCGGCACCGCAGCCTTGAGCAGGCCCGCGCGAACGCCTTCGGCCGCGTCGAACGGCTCCGCTGAGTAGACCCATTCCAGCGCCTGCGGGATGCCGACGAGTCGCGGCAGGAACCAGCTCGAGCACGCTTCCGGCACGATGCCGAGACGACCGAACACGAACCCGATTTTCGCGCCGTCGGCGGCGAGCCGGACGTCCATCGGCAGTGTCATGGTCGCGCCGATGCCGACCGCGGCGCCGTTGATCGCGCCGATCACCGGCTTCATGCAGTCGAAGATGGCGAGCACGACGCGGCCGCCGGTATCGCGAACACCGCCCAGGATCGCGGGATCCTCGAGTTTGTCGTGCATGTCCGCCAGGGTGGGATGCTGCGTCTCGTCGAGGCCGAACACGTTGCCGGTCGTCGCCAGGTCCATACCCGCGCAGAACGCGCGTCCCGCACCCGTCACGACGATTGCTCCGACCAGATCGTCCGCGCTGGCACGACGGAAGGCGTGCTCGAGTTCGTCGGCCATGACGACCGTGAATGCGTTCAGACGATCAGGGCGGTTGAGCGTGAGCGTGAGAACACGGTCGGTCACCGTGTAATCGATGGTCGTGTAGGTCATGGCAGCGCGCGTTTCAGCCCGGGACGGGCACGCCATTGTAGACGGTGCAAACGCCGGGTCGCGCCGCCGAAAGACCAACAGGAACAGGTAGTTGAGGCGGGGGAGTGCTAAAGTAAGCCCGGCAGCGGGAGCCAAGCTCCCGCGATCGGCGCGAAACAGGCGAATGTCCCCGTTTCAGAGTGGTGCCCAGGAGAGGACTCGAACCTCCACGGTGTTACCCGCTAGTACCTGAAACTAGTGCGTCTACCAATTCCGCCACCTGGGCTTAGGTCGCGGCAGGGCCCCGGGGGCCGTGCTGGAAGGTGGCGCAATTTACTGGCGGCCCCCCGGACTGTCAATGTAAGGAACGATGCGTAGAGAAAGAAACAGGCGCGGTTCGGCCAAGACCCCGCGCGACAAAGCGACGCAACCGCGCAGCCGAGCTGCCGCGCGCGCCCCCCAATCCCCTGAATCCGCGGTCATTAACGTCCTGCGCAAGGCGGCCCGGCCGCTGCGTCTCGACGAAGTCGCGGCGGAGTTCGGTCCGGCCGGCGCGGTGCAGGCCGAGCAGGACCTTGCGCAACTGGTGAAGCGCGGCGAGGTGATGCTGAATCGCCGCGGCCAATATTGCCTGCGCGAACAGATTGCCGGCCTGGTCGTCGGCACGGTGCAAGGCGCGCGCAATGGCGATGGCCAGCTGCTGCCCGATGACGGCTCCGCCGCCATCTACCTGCCCGCGGCGCAGATGCGCGAAGTCATGCACGGCGATCGACTCGCCGTGCGCATCGAGGCGACGCGCTTTCGTGGCAAAGCGCAGGGCACGATCGTCGAAGTGCTCGAGCGCCGCACAAAGGAAGTGGTGGGCCGCCTGCACATCGAATCAGGCGTGGCGTACCTGACTCCCGACAACCCGCGCATCCCGCATCGCGTGCTGGTCCCGAGCCAGCAACTCGGCGCGGCCGTGGACGGTCAGATCGTGATGGCCGAACTGACCCATCAGCCTTCGCGCACGTCGGGTCCGGTCGGTCGCGTTGCCCGGATACTCGGCGACCATGGCGCGCCCGGCATGGAAACCGAGATTGCCATTCACTCGCACAGCCTGCCCTGTGAATTCCCGGCGGCCGTCGTAGCCGAGGCCGCAGCCTTCGGTGCCCGTATTCCGCAGGACGCCATCGCCGGTCGTGAAGACCTGCGCAACATGGAACTCGTCACGATTGACGGCGAGGACGCGCGGGATTTCGACGATGCGGTCTGGTGCGAACGCAAGAGCGGCGGTTGGCGCGTCATCGTCGCAATCGCGGACGTCGCACACTACGTGCGGCCAGGCAACCCGCTCGACGTTGAAGCTCGCGAGCGCGGCACGTCGGTGTACTTCCCGAACCGTGTGCTGCCGATGCTGCCCGAAGCGCTGTCGAACGGGCTGTGCTCGCTCAAGCCCGACGAAGACCGGCTGTGCCTCTGCTGCGAGCTGCGCGTCGGCGAAGACGGCCGCATCACGCGCTCGCGCTTTTTCGAGGGTGTGATGCGCTCCGTCGCGCGACTCACCTACCGCGACGTGGGCGAGTTCCTGGAGAAGCCTGCCGCGAAGCACGCGCCGAAGCTCGAGCGCCTGCGCGAGCGGCTGCTGGCATTGCACGGCGTTTACAAGTCATTCATCCGCGCGCGGTCCGGGCGTGGCGCGCTCGAACTCGACACGCCTGAACTCAAGCTCAAGTTCGACGAGCAGGGCAAGGTCGCAGCGCTGGTCGAGTACCCGCGCAACGACGCGCACCGCTTGATCGAAGAATGCATGATCGCGGCGAACGTCGCGGCCGCGCGGTTCCTCGACCGCTACAAGGTCCCGACGCTCTATCGCGTGCACGGCTTGCCGGAACTCGACCGACTGGAAACCCTGCGCACGTTCCTGCGCGAGTTCGGGCTCTGGCTGCCGGCCCCCGACGAGGTCACGCCGGACCACCTGCGCGACCTGCTGCAGAAGATCGGCGACCGGCCCGACGCCGGACTGATCTCGACGGCCGTGATCCGCACCATGCCGCAGGCGGTGTACCAGCCTGGCAACATCGGTCACTTCGGGCTCGCGCTCGAGCACTACGCGCACTTCACCTCGCCGATCCGTCGCTATCCCGACCTCGTGGTCCATCGCGGCATCCGGCAGGTGCTGCGCGAAGGCGATCCGCAGGAACTCATCGAGTGGCACGGCCAGTTCCCGGTGCTGGGCCAGGATTGCTCGTTCCGCGAGCGCCGCGCCGACGAGGCGACCCGCAGCGCCGTGGCCTGGCTCAAGTGTTTCTACATGCAGGACCGCATTGGCGAGGACTTCGACGGCATCGTCTCGGGCGTCGTCGACTTTGGTCTCTTTGTGCAGCTTGACGGCCTGCAGGTCGACGGATTGCTGCACGTCTCCGCGCTGGGCGCCGATTATTTCGGTCGTGACAGTTCGGGCTTCCGCATGATTGGCCGCAGCTCGGGCAAGATCTTCAGGCTCGGCGATCGCGTGCGGGTGCGCGTGACCAACGTCTCGCTCGACGACCGGCGCGTGGATTTCGAACTCGCGGGTGAGATGGAAACACCGCGCAGGCCGACGGCAGGGCGCTTCCAGCGCCAGGGCGGCGGACGGAGGCGTCGCTGATGCCGCACCGGCGTGATCCGCGCGGTTCAGCATCGCGCGCACACTCGGCGGGCGTTGTCGCGTACGGCATCCACCCGGTGCGTGTCCTGCTGCAGCGTTCACCGCAACGCGTGCGGCAGCTGTGGCTCTCATCGTCGCGTGATTGCGCGCCTCGCCTGCAGGAACTGCGCGCGCTGGCCGGGCTGGCCGGGATCACCGTCGTCGATGCCGACGACTCGCAACTCGACAAGCTCGCCGACGGCGAACGGCACCAGGGTGTAATCGTCGAAATCGCGCCGCGCCCGGACGACCCCGAGACGCAGCTCGAGGAGGCGCTCGAGTCGCTCGGCGACGCGCCTCCGCTCCTGCTCGTGCTCGACGGCGTCACCGACCCGCACAATCTGGGCGCGTGCCTGCGCAGTGCCGACGCCGCAGGCGTCGCAGCCGTGATCGTGCCGCGTGATCGAGCGGTTGGGCTGACGCCTGTCGTGCGCAAGGTCGCCGCGGGTGCCGCCGAATCCGTCCCGCTGGTGCAGGTCGTGAACCTGGCCCGCACGTTGCGTGAACTCAAGGCTCGGGGAGTCTGGCTCGTCGGCACCGCCGATGACGCTGCCCGCACGCTCTACGACGTCGACCTCAGCGGTCCCACCGCACTGATCCTGGGGTCCGAGGGAGAGGGCATGCGGCGTCTCACCCGTGAGGCCTGCGACGAACTGGTGTCGATCCCGATGGCCGGCGCCGTTGAAAGCCTCAACGTGTCCGTGGCGACGGGGGTGGCGCTCTTTGAGGCCGTGCGGCAGAGAAGGGGCCGGAAGGGGTAGGAAGTGGAGGAAGGGGTTAGGGAGCAATCAAATCAACGGCGCATTCGGTCTGCCCTTCCTGTCCTTCCTGTCCTTCCTGTCCTTCCTGTCCTTCCTCCCCTTCCCCGTCCCCTTTCCGTTGCCCCCTTCTTCAGCTAGAATACGCGGCTCCCTGCAGCCCTCCGGGTCTGCACGGTTGTTCCAACTCCTTGTCGCACCTGATTTTTTGGCATAAGGGCGACATCATTCC
>JAABQQ010000036.1 GCA_011391405.1 Gammaproteobacteria bacterium | reverse complement strand
GATCGCGTGCGTGAACTCAATCGTGGCGTCGGCATTCCCGAGAAGGTCGCTGCGCTCAAGCCGGCCGACGTGCCGACGGTTGCACGCGCCGCGATGGTCGAGGCTGCGCGCGATTACCCAGTGCCGAAGAACATGTCGCTCGGTGAGGCCGAGACGTTGCTGCAACGCATGCAGGCGTAATTGCGCGTCACTCGACGCCGGGTTCGATTGGAAGTGGTTGCGCTGCAAGGTTGGCGCGCCGCATCCGGGGTCAGGTTCGATCGGGGAGACACGCCGTGAACCCGTCCATGGGGGCTCGCACGCGCCGTCCATGGCGCGTGACGGTCTCCCCGATCGAACCTGACCCCGGATTCCGCACGCCATCCTCGACAGCGATGGTCCCGCCGATCGACGCGGGCGGCGAGTCGTCGTGCAGCTACGCCTGGGCGTTCAGCAGCGTCTGGCCATACGAATCGCGCAACGACCGCTTGTTGATCTTGCCCGTCGCCGTCATCGGCAGCGCCTCGACGAACACGATCGCGTCCGGCAACTGCCACTTGGCGAAGTGCAGCGCGAGGTGCGCGAGGATCGACTCGGCCTGCGGCTGGCTGCCCGGCCGCGGCACGACCAGCAGGATCGGCCGCTCGTCCCACTTCGGGTGACGCACGCCGATTGCCGCAGCCATCAGCACGTCGGCATGACCGCACGCGCAGTTCTCGAGGTCGACCGAGCTGATCCATTCGCCGCCGGACTTGATGACGTCTTTCGCGCGGTCGGTGATCTGCAGGAAGCCATTCGGGTGGATGACCGCGACGTCGCCGGTCGCGAACCAGCCCGGCTCCGAGTGCGCCGGCGAGTCGTCGAGCCTGAAGTACCCGCTGCAGACCCAGGAGCCGCGCACTTTCAGCTCGCCGGAGCTGACACCGTCCCACGGCAGTTCCTTGCCTTCGTCGTCCACGATCTTCATCGCGATGCCGAAGATGCCGTGACCCGCCCTGGCGCGCAGCTGGGTCTGTTCCTCCAGCGGCAGGGCTTCCTGCTCCGGTCGCAACGTGCTCACCGAGCCGAGCGGGCTTGTCTCCGTCATGCCCCAGCCCTGGATCACCGTGACGCCCTGCTTGTCGCGGAAATCGCGGATCATCTGGATTGGTACGGCCGAGCCACCGATCACCGTGCGCTTCAGCGTCTGGAGCTTGCCGCCGGTCTGGTCCAGGTACGCGAGCAGCATCATCCAGACCGTCGGCACCGCCGCGGCCAGCGTCACGCTCTCTTCGTTCATCAACTGCGTGAGCGTGGCTGCGTCTCCCATTTTCGGGCCAGGAAACACCAGCTTGGCGCCGACCATCGGCGCGTTGTACGGCAGGCCCCACGCATTTGCATGGAACATCGGCACGACGGCGAGAACGGTGTCGCGGCACGAGAGGCCCAGTGCGTCCACCTGCGTGCCGCCGTAGCCGTGCAGCACCGTCGAGCGGTGGCTGAAGAGCACGCCCTTCGGGTTACCCGTCGTACCCGACGTGTAGCAGAGCGAACTCGCGGTGCGTTCATCGAGTTCGGGCCAGTCGAAGGTGTCCGGCTGCCCGGCGATGAAGGTTTCGTAATCGGACAGCGTGCCCGCGACCGCGGCCGGCATTGCCGCGGCCGACGTCAGCACGATGGTCTTTTCGACCGTCGGCAGCTTGCCGGCGAGCGGCGCGAGCGCCGGCAGCAGGGTCGGGTCGATGAACAGCAGCTTGTCTGCAGCGTGGTTGATGATGAACTCGAGCTGTTCCGGGAACAGCCGCGGGTTGACCGTGTGCAGCACCGCACCCATGCAGGAGACGGCGTAGTACAGCTCGAGGTGGCGGTAGTCGTTCCAAGCCAGCGTCGCAACCCGGTCGCCTTGTCTGACGCCCGCCGCCTGCAGCGCATTCGCGAGCTTGCGTGCGCGCCGGAACACCTCGCCCCAGTTGGTGCGATGCCGGGGATCGTCGAACGTGACCGAAACGATTTCGCGGTCGGCGAAGTTGCGCTCGGCGAACCGCATGATCTCGGTGATCAGCAGCGGCGTGTCCATCATCAGTCCATGCATTGTCCGTTCCCCTGCGGTTAGCTCGTTGTCTGTATACGCGGGTCAGAGCACCTTGAGGCGGTGTCCGTCCGGTTGTTCGAATTCGATGGCCGAATATTCACACCGACCATGGCCGCGTTGGAAGAGGCTGTTGGCAATCAGCCAGACCCGCACCACGGAACGCGCGGAGCCGCCAATACAACGCCGGTAGTCCTCGTGGACATCACGGCGTTCGTCGAGCCAGCGACCCAGCTCATCCAGCCCGGAGCGCACGACCACGTGTGTTTCCTTGTCCTTCCAGGTTGGCAGCGGACAGCGATAGACGGTGCCGACCGGCAGCGCCGCGCTCCAGTAGTAGGTGAGATCCTGCCCGTCGTCGAACTCGACGGCGATGCTCAGGTAGTCGTGCGAGGGCAGGCTGTCCTCGCGCAGGTCGATCGGCAGGCTGTCGACGCGCCAGCGCCAGCTCAGGAACGTGCCCGGCTGCAGCGGCAGCGCGGCGGGATGACGCAGGATACCGACGTCGCCGTGCGTGTCGCAGCACACCGAAGGCTTGCCATCGGGCGCATGGGCCGGTCGATAGATTTCGCCGGGACCCAGGTACCAGAGGTAGTCCCAGCCAACGGGCGTGGGCGAAGTCGCGGCAAGACGCGAGGCTTCGGCGGCGACAGGTGCTGGCAGGGGCGAGTGCTTTTCCGTCGCACGCAACAATGCTGCGGGCTCGACACCCGGACGCCATTTGAGCAGCAGCACGACCAGGCCGCCCGAGACCTTGCCGTAGTCACGTGCGCCGTGACCAAGGTCGCCTTGCCGGGTGGACCATTCGCCCGGAAAGTAGCTCGCGAGCTGCAGCGGACCATCAGCCCCTGCCTGGAAGCTGTGGGTATCGCGCGTGCCACGCAGCACGGTGTCCGAGGCGCCGGCACGTGCCCAGAGCTGAAACGACGGTGGCACCCAGATATCGAGTGCCCGCGACAGGTACACGCGGCCGGCCGCGAACCAGGTGATCGTGTCGCCGGCAGCGACGTGTAATCCCGTGTCGAACCACGGAGGTCGCATTGCGGGCAACTCGACGAAGCGATGCTCCGCCAGTGACTCCACCGGCACGGTACGCACCCAGGCTTCGAGTTCCTGGCGCCATGCAGCCAGGTCGGGTGGCGTCCGCTCGGCCGCGGACGAGCCGAGCTGGCGCACGAGCCTGCGGGCTCCGAGCCTGGCAGCGACTGCGAGGTCGCGCGCGATAGCACCGATGTCCAAGCGGTGTGTCCTGCCGTCGGGGAGTTGGGACGAAGACTAATGCAGGTTGCGCGTCGCGGTCGAAGCCCTGGTTGCCTTTGCCGGGCTCTGGCGGCGCTTCGTGGCGGCACGCTTGCCGACTGCCGGGGCATTCTTGCCGGCGGTTGCCGGGCGTTGCGTGAGCGAGCGTTGCAGTTCGACCAGCGCATGCATGGTCGCGTCGGCCAGTCGCTGCACGTCAGGGACTGCCTCGCGCAGTGCGATGAACGTGACATGCAGTTCGTCGTCGTAGTTGCTGATCGTGATGTTGAGCACCTGGTGATGCGCGACGACGGACACCGGCAGTGCGAGTTCGACCGGCAGGCCATTGAAATAGACCTTGCCCTCGAGACCGGCGGGGTTCGAGATCACCGCGTTGGCCAGCATCGGCAGCTCGCCGAGATTCAGCGATTCGATCGCGCTGGCGACGGCGTGCTCGAAGATCGAGTACATGAAGAGCGCGTCCGCGCCGATCGACTTGACCTCTTCCTTCACGAGCCGCGTCTCGGCCACGATGTCGGCGAGCCGTTCGGCGGGCGTGCCGCCGGGGCGACCCATCGGCACCTGCAGGATCGTGATCCGGTTGCCGGCACCGGGCCCATCGTGCAGCGCCACGGGCATGTCGGCGACCAGCGGTCGCTGCGTGTGCAACCCGTGGTCCGCAAGGTAATGGTTCAGCGCGATGTCGAGCACGGCGAGCAGCACGTCGTTGATCTTCGCGTTGCCGCGCTTCGCGACCGCACGCACCCGCGCGAGCGGCAGCGAGCAGTGGGCCATGACGCGGTTCGGCGAGGGCGCGGCCTTGAGCACGTCGGGGGTGGCGACGAAGGGCGTGGCCATGCCCCGGCCGATCCCGAGGTCGCGACGGCCGAGGTGCCACATCAGTTTGACCAGGTCGCCTGCGGTGCGGCCGGCGGCGAGACCTGTCTGCAACAGGCCTGTGGCGAGACTGTCCTTGCGCGACGGCTCCGCCGCGTGCGCGGCCCGCGGCAATCCCCGCCAGAATGCCTGCGGACTCCGCGTCGAAGTCGTGCGGGTCACGATGTTCAGGATGACGTTGATGAAGCCGATGCCGTCGATCAGCCCGTGGTGGGTCTTGAAATAGAGGCCGACACGGTTCCGGGCAAGCCCGTCGAAGACATGCACCTCCCACAGCGGGCGGCAGCGATCGAGACGCTTCGCGTGCAGCGTGCAGACCCGGTCGAACAGGGCCTGGGCGTCGCTGCCGTCGGGCAGGTCGTGGCGGAACACCTGTTCCGCGGGGTTGATGCTGTCGTCTTCCATGAGGACAGGCCAGCCGGCGACGACATTCTCGGCCAGGCGCTGGTTGAACGGTGGACCGACAGGGCAGCGCAACATCCTGCGGACAAGGTCGTCCCCCGGTCGTCCCCGCGCCGTCCTGCGGCCTTTCAAGACGATGAGCACGCCGACATTCATCGGCCTCTGCTCGGTTTCAAGCAGGAAAAACGCCCGGTCCATTGGCGACATGCGTGGCATGGCGTTAGCGTAGCGCACGCCACGCAACGCCACATCTCGCAAATGGCTAGCTGCGCCGCAGCAATCCCGTCGCTGCCGGGTCAGGTCGACGCCTTGAGTACCTTGAACTCGTCCTCGAGGTTCTTCTTGAGTTCGTCGCCCGCAAACGACGCGATCAGGCCGCCGAGCAGCGGGATGCCGCTGGTGATGTCGAAGTCCCACTGCACCGAGCTGCCGCCCTTTTCAGGCTGCAGGGCCTTGGTGCCCACGATCTTCACCGGAACGCCCTTGATCTCCACGACGATGTCGGAGGAATAGCCTTTGCCATCCGCCGCCCAGTCCTCGGTGTGCGCGACCTCGTTGGTCGATGGCACCAGCCGCTTGATCGCCGCCGGTGGATTGGCCGGCATTTTGCGCGCGATCTTCAGTTTCACGTTGGGTGCGCGACCTTCGCGCTTGATATTGACGTCGGTCCCGGGGAGCTTGCCGTAGATCGCCTCCTGGCTCTTCTGCTCGGTGCAGAGCTTGAAGGCCGAATCGACGTCCGTCTTGAGCGAATGCTTGACCTGGATCTTCATGATGTCGCGTTCCCGTGTTGCCTGCGGACTAGATGCCCAGCCAATGGCGGACGAGCAAGGATACCGCCTTCACGATGGCCAGGATCACCCCCCAGGCGAGCATCAGCGCCGCTATCGTGGTCGCCAGGCCGGCCAGCGTGGCTTTGCCGTCCTGCTCCAGCAGGGCAAAGGCCAGGATGCAGATCGCGATGCCTGGCCCCATGTTGCCGAACGGCACGGGCAGGATCAGCACGATGCTCAGGATCGCGCAGACCAGGCCAATCAGCCGTTCGGCCAGCCCGGTGGCCAGCAGCGGCCAGCGCGGCTCGGATAGCCGTTCTGCGCGTCGAATCCACGGGATCACCACGTTCATCACGCGGGCGAAGCTCTGCCGCGTCACGGTGGCCTCGACCACCGCCCGCGGCAACCACGGCAGGGCAAACCCGAGCATCAGCTGCAGCGAAAGGAACAGCAGCGGGATGCCGAGCACGACCGACACGCCCGGCGCATTGACCGGCAGCGTGTTCGGTACGGCGAACACGAACAGCAGCGCACCGAAGGCACGGTCGCCCATCGCATTGCGGACGTCGGCAATCGCGATTCGCTCCCGTGCTGGATCGTTGGCAATATCCGCGAGCATGACCGACAGGCGCCGAGGCTGCCCGGGGCCGGGCGGAAGCAGCTGCGGGGAATTCACGGAGTCATCTCGCCCTGGAGTTTCCGCGCCATGATGCGTTCGTAGAGCGAGGGCGCGAGCCGGCTCACCCACCATGCGGTGCGCGCCGTGCGACCGATCAACAGCAGGCGGCTGCTGCGTTCGGCGCCGCGAAACACGCGGTCTGCGACGTCGTCGGGCTGCAGCCGTCGTCCGACGACGACCTGTGCATGCGTCGCTGCACCGCCTCCCGGACCGAGGGCATTTCTCTCGATGCCGGTCGCAATGAACGACGGGCACACCATCATCACGTCAATGCCGTCGGGCGCGAGTTCCGTGCGCAGGCTCTCGAAGAATCCGTGCAGCGCGTGCTTGCTCGCCGCATACCCCGTGCGCGCAATCAACGGCGTGTAACCGGCGACGCTCGAGATCGCGACGATCAGGCCACGTGCTTGTTGCAGCGCCGGCAGGGCGGGGCGCGTGAGGTTGATCGCGCCGAACAGGTTCACTTCGACGACGCGACGCAGGACCGCTGTCTCCGTCGCTGCAAAGGCGCTGCGGTGAGAAATGCCGGCATTGTTGACGAGCACGTCGATGCGGCCAAAGCGCGCTATCGTCGCCTCGATGACGGCCTGGCAGGCACTGGCGTCGGTGACGTCGCAGGAACAGCCAAGCGCATCGAACCCGGCTTGCGTCAGCTCATCCGCGACCGCTGCGACCGCGCCGGTGTCGCG
>JAABQQ010000035.1 GCA_011391405.1 Gammaproteobacteria bacterium | reverse complement strand
CTGTTCGCACGGCCATCCCGGGGCCTCATTTCTGAAAACAGTACATGTCAGAAGTGAGATGCTTCCCTGCTCCGCGCCACCCGCCCTATGCCTGCGCGCCAGGAGTTCGGCCCAGGGCGGCGGCACTGATCCCCATCGCGGTCAGCGCGTCGTCGCGCATGGTCTGGTAGGCCTCAGCGGTCACCGGCGTCAAGCCGGTACACCTGGGAAGCATGGGCCCCGGGAACGTCAACATCGTGCGCCCCATGGAGCGCTCGACGCGGACTGTCCAGCCTTTGCGGCCATCGGGCGAAACGTGCAGGCCCTTCTCGAGGCCGAGCATCGTCATCAGGTTCAGGTAGGCCTTCGCCATGGTGTCGCCGTTCTGCCTGAACACGGACGAGGCGCCGTAGTCGGCGAACGACGACCTGGCGACCTGGCGTGCGATGAGAAAGTCATGGGCGGCGTCGTCGATGACATCGTCGTCGACAGTGAAGTGGGTGGCCTGCATTTGGGTTTCCTTGAGTGGGAGGGGTTGCGTGGGATGAGGGGCCCGCAGGTCCTTCATTGACGTCCGTCGATTCAGTTCGATGGTCTGTTCACGCGGACCTCCGCTTCGTTGTGGCCTGGAAGATGCATCGCTGCTGCGCTCTGGTTGGGGTGAGGTTTCGGGCCATCACGGGCGCACAGGCTCAAGCCTCAAACCTACAGATCAGGTAGCTTGGTTCGAGGGTGTCAAGGGTCCCTGCCCCTGGCACCCACACGTGCAGTCCGCAGGAGGTCGTGAGCACCGTTACCAGGCGATTCCCCCGCTCTGGGACTTGACAGCGGGCGACTTCAACCACTGTCAGCAGTCTCGGGACGCAGTCCGTACCTTCGCGCTTGAGGTGGAGTAGATGCAGCGCGGTCATGTTCGTCGCCTGCATGAACAGTCCGTCGACAAGGTCACTGTCGGTCTGACAGAACCTCGCGACAGCGCGCGCCTCGGGTTCGTCGGCGGGCGGTTTGAAGATCGCCAGCAGATAGGTTTCAGATACGAGCTCTGTCGTGAGCCACATGTCGTTGCCCCCCTGCGCCGTCGAGGGAATCGCAGAGCCGGGCGCACTCGGAGTCGAGGTCATGCTCCGATCACCTGCGAGGACTGCTTGACAGGCGGCGCTTTGACATCGCACATCGCCCGAAGTGGCTCGGCCGATTCTGTCGCCCCACAAGCACCGCCGGAGGTGCCGCGCGCCTTGTCATTGTGGACATGGCCAGCCCGTGGGCCGAAAACCTGGGCATCGTTCGCGGTTCGATGGTGCATGGCATCTCAGTTGTGCAAACATTGCGAGGCTCGGCTTAGCAGCCGAAATCTTCCAAAAGTTATTACTACGTCTTTCGTAGTTTTTATCGTATCACACAACTACGACTTTCGTAGTATTTTGTAGGAGCACATGTGACGCAAGGCGTCTGGGCAAAGCGCCTGAAGCAGGCCCGATTGGCTGCCCAACTGAGTCAGCGAGCGGTGGGCGTAGCCGCCGGCATCGACGAACCTGCAGCGTCGACGCGAATCAACCGCTACGAGGTTGGCGTACATGCACCTGACTTCGAGACGTCGGTCAGAATTGCGGTCGCATTGAACGTGCCACCGGCATACCTGTACTGCGACGACGATGGGATGGCCGAGATCCTGATCGCGCTACACCGTGCAGATCCGCTACAAATCGACCGGGTCCGGCGCGCACTCAAGCTTTCGTTACAACCCGAAAGATCGGCCGCTCCGCCCACTGCATCAGCAGAGCACTGAGACGCTGATGTTTCGCTCAAAGATGCAGGGTGCGCTCCAGCAGCTACGTCCTGCCGTTCACCCAGATCCCGCAGACGACGCCCTGAGTGCCGCTGGTAGTCAGCCTGCTGCTCGGCGGTGCGGCGGGGAGTTTTCACGCACGAGCGTCGGCTTGGGTCATGCAAGTGCCGACTGACTGCCCCTTCTGCACGCTGCCGACAAGCCGAATCATCGACCGCAACCGGGTCGGAGTCGTCGTTCGCGATGCGTACCCCGTGACCCGCGGCCACACGCTGGTGATCCCAGCACGGCACGTCGAGACTTTCTTCGCGACAACCGCCGAGGAACGCTCCGGGCTGCTGTCTTTGCTGGACGGTGCGAAGCAGCAGCTCGACGCCGAATTCGCGCCAGCCGGATACAACATCGGAATCAACGACGGCGCAGCCGCTGGACAGACGGTGCCCCATCTGCACATCCATCTGATTCCACGCTACCCGCTCGACCGCGACGACCCTCGCGGTGGCGTGCGGTGGGTGATTCCTGAGAAGGCGAAGTACTGGCCATGAGTCTGGCGAGCTACGAGGAGAAGGTATCCCGGCTGATCGTCAATGTTCGGGATGGACGTGCCAGCCCCCACAAGATCTGCATGCTGCTGGCAGTGCTGGACCTGGCGCGAGGCGGCGGTCTGTCGGAGAACCGCATCCTCTTCGCACCCCCGCTGCTCGAGCGCTACACGAAATTCTTCAATGCCGTCAGGGGGCCGGGTGACCATCCGAACCCCTACTTCCCGTTCTTCCACCTCACCGGCAAGCTGCGCGGCGGCGAGACGAGCTTCTGGCATCTGCAGCCGCTGCCCGGGCGCGCGGCGGCACTGCGGGCACTCAGCACGGCGCGCAGCACGTCCGACATCACAAGCAACGTTGCCCACGCCACGCTCGACTCGGAGCTGTTCGAATTGCTGCGGTCCGAGTCCGCAATTGAAGCCTTGGGCGACGCGATCTCGCGGCGTTGGTTCGACCGCGGCCTGGGCGAGTTGCGCGTCGTGGTCGCTCACAGCAGCGAGATCAGTCGCTACGAGCAGAGGCTGAGGGCCGGCGCCATCGCTCAGTCGCGCGAGGCGCCACCGCCCGCATACATCAGGGATCCCGCCTTCCGACGGGTCGTGACCCAGCTCTACGACTACCGTTGCGCGGCCACGGGGGTGCGCATTTTGCTGATGCCCAGCGGCGAGGCGATGGTGGAGGCCGCGCACATCCATCCGTTCCACGAGGCGGGCGACGACGACCCGCGCAACGGCCTTGCCCTCAGCCCGAACATGCATTGGGCCATGGACCGGAACCTCATCGCTCCGGGTCCTGACCTGAAGTGGCACGTGAGCTCTGCGCTCGACGCCCGAGTGCCGGACTACGCCGGGTTGATCGCGTTGGAGGGCAAGACACTGTTTCTTCCGGCCGAGGCCAGGATGTACCCGAAGCGAGACGTGCTTGAGTGGCGTGTCGACCGGCTGCGAGAGGCAGGGTGGTCAGCCGCAGTTGCCCCGAGTTGAACCAGGAGCATTGCAGATCGGGACCCGGCTCCACATACCCGCCCTTCACTGTCGGCACGTTTGCGGCCTGGTCGGGACGGCAATCAAGGTCAGTGCCCGATTCCGCTGTCTCAATCGAAACCACTTCCGCAGTGGCGGCCACCCCTTCGTTGACGGCACACCCCGGCGGCAACGCTGAACCCGCGTAGCGCGCGGGCGATGCCGCATCATCCCGGTCGAGTAACGCCACATGCCTGCCCAACCGAAGCACGACACGCTGTCGCGCCTGCTCGAACTGCTCAAAGCGATGCGACTGCACAGCGACGGGCACACCACCGGCGACGCCACCGTGCTGGCCTGCTGGGACGCCGATCGGCTGGACCTCGCCAGGGTCGGCATACAGCCGGAACCACAGCGCTTGTGCATAAGCGCGGCGCGCGATGCATCGACGATCGGCGCTGCGGTGCGCATGGCCGAACGGTTGTCGCGCAGGGCGTCGGGCGCGCGTGCCGCATTCACATGAACCCACTGCTCGCCTTCTACCTCGGCAGCCATCCGGACGACCGGGGCAGGATGCTGGCCGAGATCCTGCGCCAGGACGACTTCTGGCTGGAGGTCACGCACGACTACGTCCAGTGGCTGTTTCCGCTGGAGGAGGTCAGCCGTGCGAACGCGCGGGCACCCCTGGTCGACGGTCCCACCCGGGACCACTTCCGCAGCGACCCCCTGCTGCAACGCCACTTGCGCGCAAGCCTGCTGCGGATGCTCCGGTTCTTCGGGCTCCGCCTCGCCGAGTCGGGCGAGGTCGTACCGGGTGACCACTGGGCCGAACGCAAGCGAGAGTGGTTCACCCACGACACCCACAACAGCCTGCGGCTGACGCGGATGATCAAGAGCCTGAACCTGCTGGGCATGGCGAACGAGGCGCGAGCGCTGCAGTCGGGGCTGGAGGCGCTGTGCCGGGAGGACCCGCAGGCCGGCATCTCCTCGACCACGCGGGCGTACTGGCGCGACGCGGTCGAGACGGGAAGCAGACCTGCGGTTCACGCCGTGGCGAACAGCAGGACGAAGAGGGCGCGCTGAGCGACACCATGGACTGGTTCGAGAACATCACGGGTTTCAGGGAAGACGGCTACGAGGGCACGCGTTCCCGACTGACGGTCGAGGGCAACTGCCTGGGCTCGCGCGTCAACGGCAGCAAACACGGCATCGGCCGGTTCGAGATGCCCACGTTGGGCCAGCTGCGCGAGCGTGTCCGGGTGCCCATGGCCGGCGAGCAGCGAACCACCGTTCGATGCCTGGCCGGCGACGCCCGCGCGCTGCACTCGGCGGCGGAATTCATTGGCGCGATGTTCCAGGTCGCGTCTCAGTTCAACCTGCTCGAGATGGCGTCACCGAACGTCACCCCCGAAGACGGCGTAACCCGCTACGCGCACGACCGCACCCAAGGCCCGGCGTGCGCGATCGCCGCCGGTGCGGCCACGATCTGGCGCAATTACTTCGCCCCGGTCGGCGACGGCGAAGGGCAGACGGCCACGCGGCAACTCGATGCGCTGGAGCCCCTGGGCGAGGCGCTGTCGGGTCTGCTCGGCCGGCCGGTGCGATCGCTCTGGACCATGCGCAACGGGTATGCCTTGGCCACGCCTGACGGGCTGAAGGACATTGGACGGCTGCTGTCGAACGCCACCGAGGCCGTCCAAGACGATCTTCGCGCGGAGCTGGCGGTGGGGCTGCACCTCGGCGTCGAGGTCACCGACGGGCCGATCGGCAGCCGGCCGATCGTGTCGCAGGCCTTCTGCTCGGCACTCCCGGTGGCTTACACAACGATCGCGCCGCCCACGTGGGAGCCGTTTGCGCGGCTGGTGCTGGACGCGGCCTATGAGGCGACATTGCTGGCGGCCTGCGAGGCGAAGGCAAGCGGCGGGTCGGGCACGGTCCTCCTCACCCGGGTGGGCGGTGGCGCCTTCGGCAACAGCGACCATTGGATCGACGACGCCATCGAGCGGGCATTGGGACGGGTGACGCATGCGGGCCTCGACGTCCGCCTGGTCAGCTACGGCGCCGTGCCCCCGGCGATGCAGGCCATCGCGGACCGTTGGGCGCGCTGCTGATCGAACGCCGCAGGCCGGGGCACTCCCGGCGGCGACTTGGACCCAAACTGGAAACTAGGTTTCCAGTCCGCCGCCCAGCGCGTGCTCGATCGCCGCCACGACCTGCACCATGGCCGCTTCGTCGCTCACGTTGGCGTTCAGTGTCACGACAGCACGGCCCTTGCCGTCCCGCCGCCAGTGGCCCACGGTCCTCGACCCGCATCGGATCACGAACGTCTCGTCCTGCGCGTTGGCGCGCCCGACCAGCAGATGGACGACCTCGGTCGCCGACCGCTTCGCGGTGCGCTTCGTTGCGGCGAGCTCCGTGGCCCGGCGGATCACGGCCGCCTCGTCCGCGGCGAGCGCGGCAACGATGTCCTCGGCGTGCGCGGGCTGGATGGCTGTCGGATCCGAGAAGGCCTCGATCACCTCAACCGGCAACATGGCGATCCGGACGACCTTGCGAACCCAGGTGTGGCTCACGCCGATGGCCACGGCCAGCTTGCGCTGTGACGTGAACAGGCCGCTGTCGATGGCATGGATGTACATCCGCCCCTGGTCGTAGGGCGACAGATCCTCGCGCTCGCGGTTCTCCCGCTCCATGGCCAGGAACAACTCGAGGTCGGACAGGGGCTCATCGCACACCACGGCGAAAACCGGCAGGCCGAGCTCCCGGCAGGCCCGGTGTCGGCGGTGCCCGCAGACGATCTCGTACCCGTCATTGATCCTGCGCACGAGGATGGGCTGCCCGTTGCCATCCGCGAGGTCGATGTTGTCTTTGAACCGCTCGAAGGCCGGCGAGGCGTATGCCGATTCATGCCGATTGGTCCACTTCGAGGGCCGAACTTGGGCGGGATCGAGCAGCACGGCCGGCTGGGCCCCTTCGAAGGCCTGGAGCCTCGCGCGCAACACGTCGATCTCGCCCGCCATGGCGCTCGTCGCAGGGTCCGACAGCGGCGACGCACCTGACCAGGCCGGCACGAACCGTCGCGTCCTCTTGGGGCCGCCCGCCCACTCGGGCTCGGAGCCCGGAGGACGCGCAGGCACGGGGCGCCTGACCCGCGGCGGCCTCATGCCCGAACCCACTCGCGGTGTGCCGGGCGGCACATCGTGGGCGCACTCTTTCGGGACGCCCCGGCCGCGTGGATTCCCTGGCGCCGCGAACGTGCTCGATGAGCGCCACGCAGTCCGCTGGCCGTGCGAGCACGGAGACACGCGCACGTGGGCTGGTTTGCAGCCAAGTTCACTTGAACTCCCCGCTGAATCGCACCACGGTCCTGCGGGCGCGTGAAGCGATCCCGCTTATGCACAAGCGGGTTGGCCTGCTGTACGCCGCGCATTGAGCACCGGCGACCTCCGGGCCGCGCAGGCATGTCAGTCACGCCCCGT
>JAABQQ010000034.1 GCA_011391405.1 Gammaproteobacteria bacterium | reverse complement strand
AACTGGCGCTCGAACTGCAAACGCGCAGTGAGCGGCGACTCGTTGAGACCGTGCGTAATCCATCCCCGCCACTCGTCTGGCTTGTCGGCGAGCACCGCGGCCGCATGCGTCGCATCAGTCATCGGTGCGAAGACACAGGAACCGGTGCCCGTGAGTCGTGCGGGCCCATGGCGACCGAGCCAGTCGAGCGCGCCAGCGACGACCGGGTACCGACGCCGGACCACGGGCTCGCAATCGTTTCGACCGCCGGTCTGCAGGAAGCCGGCAATTGTGATGACCGGAGAATCCCTTGTCAATTCAGGGGCTTTGAACACTTCCGCCGTGCTGATGGCGACCTCGGGCTGCAGCAGCAGGAAGACCCGCTCCGGGAAGTCGACCGGCGCCAACCGTTCGCCCACCCCTTCGGCCCAGGCCGCGTGGCCCTGCACGAAAACAGGAACGTCGGCACCCAGGCCCAAGCCCAGTTCAGCCAGGCGTTTGCTGCCGAAGCCGGTTTCCCAGAGATAGTTCAAACCAACCAGGACAGTTGCCGCATCCGAGCTTCCCCCGCCCACTCCACCACCCATCGGGAGTCGTTTTTCAACCTCGATCGCCACTCCCTGCCTCAGGGGTGCGCCGGCTTCTGCCGCGGCGGCGGCTAGACGACAGGCGGCTCGCACGACTAGATCCTCCTCGGCTGCGACCCCGGGGAGAGCGACTAACCTTTCAATGACGCCGGGCGGGCGCTGGTAAAAGTGAATCGAGTCCAGCAGGTCGATGAACTGAAACGCGGTCTGCAGCTCGTGATAACCGTCAGGCCGGCGCCCCACGACGTGCAGGAACAGGTTCAGTTTGCCCGGCGCGGGCCACGGTGCGGGGTGTCCCAGCGAGTGGTTCATGGAGCCGGCAGGATCCAGTCGTCGACGATGATCCTCACCCGCGCCCCGTTGGTCGTTGCCGTCAGGCGCGCGGGCAGGCTCCAACCCGCCTGGGATTTCAGTTCCTCATAGCTGACGACCCAACCGCCCTGGACGAACCCGGGCACCGAACCCGAGCTGGTCTGCACGGGCCCGCTGCCCGGACTGTCGGGCGCCGGCCCACCGAGCATCCAGTAGCGCAGTTCGGCCAGGGGCAGCTTCACGCCGAGTCGGCGCTCGAGCTCCGCCCGCGCAGCCTCGCCATTGAGGGGTTGACCCGCGCCATCAGACAGTTCGATCGTTGTGCCGTCCGTGACCAGCGCCAACCCACCCGCACCCAACGGCCCGCGCAAGGTGAGCTCGGTGCGCTCGGAGCGCTGCTGCCAGACGAAGCTGCCGCTGCCGCCCTCACCTTGCGCAACGAGAGCGATGCGTCCCTTGGCCATCCATTGCGTGAGTTGCTCTGGGTCGGCCGGGCGCGACCCGGACGAGCTGCCGACGGGAGTCGTCGCACAGCCCGTTACGAGCAGTGCAAAAGCCAGGGCCGCGAACCACGGACGCATGCGGAACATGTGCCTGCCCGTGGCTCAGGGACCGGCGCGCTCGATGCGCGTACGCAGCTTCTCGTTGGTGGGCGCCTTCGCGAGCGCTGCTTGCCAGGTAGCGCGGGCCGCCTTCTGGTCACCCATCGCCCACTGCACCTCGCCGATGTGCAGGTCGATCTCAGGGTCGGCGCCCGACTTGCTGGCACGCTGCAGGTGGTCGAGCGCTGCGGGGTAGTTGCCTTCCTTGTACAGCAGCCAACCCATGCTATCGAGCGTGGCCGCGTTGTCAGGCGACTGGGCCAGTGCCGCCGTGAGGAGCTCGCGCGCCTCGGGCAGGTTCCTGCCGATGTCGGCCAGCGTAAAGCCGAGCGCATTCTGCACGTGCGCATCCCCGGGACGTTCGGCCAGCAACGCGCGCAGGTCGCGAATAGCGGCGTCTTCCTTGCCCATGCGCTCGAGGAAAAACGCGCGGTTCAGCCGCAGTTCGAGCGCGTCCGGATAACGCGCGAGGCCCTCCTCGAACACCTGCGCAGCGCGGCGCGTGTCGCCGCGATATTCCAGCAGGCCCGCCTTCGCCGAAAAGACGGAGGGCGCCAGCTGCGGCTGCATGCGGGCGAGTTCGTCGAGGTGGTTGACGCCGGCGTCGGTGCCCGACTGTTCGGCCTTGATGCGCGCCACTCGCTGCTGCGCGGCGAGGTTGTAGTCGCCGCCGGCAACGCGCGAGTAATAGCGCAAGGCACGGTCCGTGTCTTTGCGCCGCTCGGCGATCACGCCGAGGAAATACAGTGCTTCATACGACTGCGCGCCCGTGGCCAACAGGTTTTCGAACTGCGTCGACGCCGCGTCGAGATTGTCGGCATCGAGTTCCATCGCGCCCAGTGTGCGGATCGCTCCCGGCACCACGGTCTTGCCGGTCGTGTAGGGCGTGAGCATTGCCCTCGCCTCCTGGTCGCGGCCCGTCGCCGACAGCAGCAGCGCGTACTCGAGGTGCGTGCTGACGTCGGCATCGGGTGCGGTGACGAGATCGCGCGCGATGGCGAGGCCTTCCTCGTCCCTGCCGGTCGCAATCCGCGTGCGCGCGAGCAGCATTTTCGCGGGTTTCCAGAACGGCGCCTTGGCCACGGCCGTCTCCGCCGATTTTTCCGCTACGGCGAAATTGTCGGCCCGCAGCGCCGCACTGCCGTAGGCGTAATGTCCTTCGCCGACGCCGGGGTGCCGGGCCGAGAGGCGCCGGAAGAGTTCCATGACGTCGGTCGAGACGCCTTCGTCGCCGATCACGGGCAGCAACGCCAGGAACCCCGCGGCCGGGCTGATGTAAACAGTGTCGAGCAGGTAACTGAACTGGGCTTCCGCGTCATCGAGCCGATGCAGCTTGAGCGCGGCAATGCCCGCGTAGCGATGCGCGTTCTCGCTGGTCGGGTTGATCTCCAGCCAGCGGCCGGCGGCAAGGGCAGCCTCCTGCAGCTGGGTGTGATCGAACGCCGCGCGCGTGGCCTGCTCGGCGATCATCTCGTCGTCGGAGCGCTGGGCGGCCTCGCGGTACAGCCGCGCGCCGGCCGGATACTCGCCCCGGTCGAACGCTGCTTCAGCCTCGGCCAGGCGGGCCTCGGGCAACATTGCATCGCCCGTGTCGCGGGGGCCGGCGGGGTCCGTCGTGGCGCAAGCCACGAGTAAACCGAGGAAGATCGCGCCAAGGGCGCTACGGGAGGCACGGATAATGCGGATTGGCATGGCATCAGCACTATAGCCGAAGCTCACCGCAGCTTGTGTTGCGGGGTCCGTTCACCCAGAATTTCGCGTCTTTCCAGACCAGGTCCCGGATGTCTCTCGTCGTCGTCGGCATCAACCACCGTACCGCTCCCGTCGAAGTTCGTGAGCGCGTGGTCTTCGAGCCGGCTCGCATCCCGGAAGCGTTGCAACAACTGCGAAACCTGCCGGACGTCCACGAGACCGTCATCGTCTCGACGTGCAACCGGACTGAGCTCTATTGCGTCGCCGAGAATCTTGGCCAGGCCGAACTCGGGGAGTGGCTGCAGCGGTACCACGGACTCGGCGTACCTTTGCACCACAGTCTTTATCACCACGACGAGGACAAGGCCGTCACTCACGCGTTCTCGGTCGCGTCGGGCCTCGACTCGATGGTGCTCGGCGAGCCGCAGATCCTGGGCCAGCTCAAGGATGCCTACCGGCTCGCGCAGGAAGCGGGCACCACCGGCCCGGTGCTGAACCGCCTGTTCCAGTCCGCGTTCTCCGTCGCGAAGCGGGTGCGCACCGAAACCAAGATCGGCGCCAACGCGGTATCCGTGGCCTCGGCCGCCGTGGCGATGGCGCGCACCGTATTCGCGAGCTTCGACAACCGGACTGCGCTCCTGGTGGGCGCAGGCGAGACCGTCGCGCTCGCGGCAAGGCACCTGTACGCCGACGGCCTGCGCCGGATGATCATCGCCAACCGCAGCGTCGACCGCGCGCGCGAACTGGCTGCCGAATTCCACGGTTTCGCGATCGGTCTCGACGAAATCCCGAACCACCTGAAGGAAGCCGACATCGTCGTCGCTTCCACGGCCGCCCCGCACTCGATCATCACGCGGCACATGACGGAGCAGGCGCTGCGCGCGCGCAAGCGCCGCCCGATGTTCATGGTGGACATCGCGGTGCCCCGCGACATCGACGCCGACGTGGCCGAACTCGAGGACGTCTACCTCTTCACGGTCGACGACCTGCAGTCGGTCGTCAATGAAAACCTCGAGGGGCGCCGCCAGGCTGCACAGGAAGCCAGCGCACTGATCGACGCCGAAGTCGAACGTTTCGCGCATCTGCTGCGCACGCGCGATGCCGCGCCGCTCATCCGCCGCCTGCGCGAAGACGCGGACCGCACGCGCCAGCGCACGCTCGAACAGGCACGGCTGATGCTGGCCCACGGCAAGAGCCAGGACGAAGTCCTGAGCTTCCTCGCCAACACGCTCACCAACCGGCTCATCCACGCGCCCAGCCAGCGGCTGCGCGACGCGGCGGAGACCGGCGACGGCGAGGTCATCGAGACGATCGCCAACATCTACCGGCTCGATCAGCCGCACGATTGATGAAAGAGTCGATCCGACGCCGTCTCGAACGAACCGTCGAGCGTTTCGAGGAAGTGGGCGCGCTGCTCGCCGACCCGGACGTGATTGCGAAGCAGGGCCAGTTCCGCGATCTCTCGATGGAATATTCGCGGCTTGAGTCCGTCGCGCAACGGTTCAGGGAATTTTCGCGGCTTGAAGGTGAACTGCGTGCCGCGGAAGAAATGGCCGCCGGCGCCGACATCGAGATGCGCGAACTGGCCGCAGACGAAGCGCGCGAACTGCGCGAACGGATCGACGCGGAAGGCCTCGAACTCACGCACCTGCTGGTCCCGAAGGATCCGCGCGACGACTCCAACATATTCCTGGAAATCCGCGCTGGCACCGGCGGTGACGAAGCCGCGATTTTCGCCGGCGACCTGTTCCGCATGTATTCGCGCTATGCCGAGCGGCAGGGTTGGAAAGTCGAAGTGTTGAGCGAAAGCGCAGGCGAGCACGGCGGCTACAAGGAAATCATCAGCCGCGTGGTGGGTCGCGGTGCGTACTCGAAGCTCAAGTTCGAATCGGGCGCGCACCGCGTGCAGCGCGTGCCGGCGACGGAAGCACAGGGCCGCATCCACACTTCCGCGTGCACGGTCGCGATCCTGCCGGAACTCGAAGAGATCGAGGACCTGCCGATCAATCCCGCCGAGCTGCGCGTCGATACGTTCCGCGCCTCGGGTGCCGGCGGCCAGCACGTCAACAAGACCGATTCAGCCATCCGCATCACTCACCTCCCGACGGGTGTCGTGGTGGAGTGCCAGGACGAACGCTCGCAGCACAAGAACCGCTCGCGCGCGATGTCGCTGCTGCGGGCGCGCCTGCTCGAAGCACAGCGGCAGAAGCAGACGGCGCAGCAGGCGCAGGAGCGCAAACTGCAGGTGGGCACGGGCGACCGCTCCGAGCGCATCCGCACTTACAACTATCCGCAGGGGCGCGTGACGGATCACCGCATCAACCTGACGCTGTACCAGCTGCCCTCGGTCATGGAAGGCGCCCTCGCCGACGTGATCGGCCCGCTGCAGCAGGAATGGCAGGCGGAGCAACTCGCCAGCCTCGAGTAATGCAGACGTGGCAACCGAGGTTTCCGGGCTGATCGACGAAGGCATTGCGCGCCTGCGGCGCGTCGCCGACGACCCGCGGCACGAAGCCGAGATCCTGCTCGCCGCCGCGGTCGGCAAGTCGCGCGCCTGGATCATGGCCCACCCCGAAGAACGCATCCTCGACTGCGAAGCCACGGACCGCTACGAGGCCTGGGTCACACGGCGCTCGCACGGCGAACCGGTGGCCTACGTGCTCGGCGAGAAGGAATTCTGGTCGCTGCCGCTCGAGGTCACGCCGGACGTGCTCATTCCACGGCCCGAGACCGAACTCGTCGTCGAACTCGCCCTGACCCACTTGCCGCGCAACCAGGAGGCGCGGGTGCTCGACCTGGCTGCGGGCAGCGGTGCGATTGCGCTGGCTCTTGCCCGGGAACTGCCGCGCATCACGGTCGTTGGCACGGACATCTCCGCGGCGGCCATCGCCGTGGCACGGCGCAATGCGCAACGACTCGGCCTCGCCAACGTCCTGTTCAGGCCGGGCAGCTGGTTCGATCCGGTCGCGGAGGAACGGTTCGACCTGATCGCCAGCAATCCGCCGTACATCGCCGCAACCGACGATCGCGTCGAACCCGCCGTGCGCCGCTTCGAACCGCACGGTGCATTGTTCGCGGGCGCGGACGGACTCGAGGCATTGCGGGTGATCGCCAGTGCGGCCGGCCGTCACCTGTCGCCAGGAGGTTGGCTGGTCGTCGAGCACGGCGACCGCCAGGGCCTTGCCGTACGCGAACTGCTGGGTGCAGCGGAGTTCGCCGACGTCACGACCCACCAGGACCTGGCTGGCCTGGATCGCTGCACTGAAGGCCGCTGGCGGGGACGCCCCGGAGCGTGACATCGAGCCGCCGCACGTTCACTATGCGCACCCTCTTTTGTTCCACTTTTCGCAGGCAGGTCACGCAGCCATGATCCGATTCGAAACTTCGCTCGGCGCTTTCACGATCGAGCTCTTCGAGAAGGACGCGCCAGTCACGGTGCAGAATTTCCGCGACTACGT
This sequence comes from Gammaproteobacteria bacterium, assembly GCA_011391405.1. GTDB lineage: Bacteria > Pseudomonadota > Gammaproteobacteria > Steroidobacterales > Steroidobacteraceae > RPQJ01. The sequence continues at coordinate 130 of JAABQQ010000034.1, read as the reverse complement.
CGACGCCGGCCATTTCGACGGCACCGTCTTCCATCGCGTGATCCCTGGCTTTGTCGTGCAGGGCGGCGGCATGACCGAAGACATGAAGCAGAAGTCGACGCGCGCGCCGATCAAGAACGAGGCCGACAAT
>JAABQQ010000033.1 GCA_011391405.1 Gammaproteobacteria bacterium | reverse complement strand
ATAATTGCAGAAAATGCAACAATAGACCCATGGATCGTTTCCTTGCCATCGGCACCTTCGCCAAAGTCGTCGAGCTGGGCAGCTTTGCACGGGCCGCAGAGCGGATCGGTTTGTCTACCTCGGCCGTCTCGCGGCAGGTGTCGGAACTCGAATCGCACCTGAACGTGCGGCTGCTCAATCGCACTACGCGACGACTGTCGCTCACTGAAGCCGGACAGTCGTTTTACGAACACAGCGTGCAGTTGTTGTCGGACCTCGAAGATGCCGAAGCCTCGGTGCGTGCGACGGCAGCGGAACCCAAAGGTACGCTGCGCATGACGTGCGGTGTCAGCTTCGGGATGCGTTACCTGGCGCCGGCGCTTGCGGAGTTCGGTGCGCTCCACCCGGACCTGCTGCTCGACCTCGATCTTTCCGATCGCGTCGTCGACCTGGTCGAGGAGGGTTTCGACCTCGCGATCCGCATCGGGCACATCGGTTCGCAGGGCATGGTGTCGAAACGGCTCGGCTGGACGCAGATCGTCTGCTGCGCGTCGCCTTCGTATGTCGCGCGGCGCAGTGAACCGATCCGCACCCCGCCGGATCTGCAGCAACATGAGTGCCTGAGCTACACCAACGTCGGCATGCCTAACACGTGGCAGTTCGAGGGCAAGGATGGGCGCGAGTCGCGTGTGGCGGTGCGCATCCCGCCACGGCACCGCGCCAACAACGGCCAGGTGCTCGCGTCGCTCGCAGTGCAGGGCATGGGAGTCGTCTACGAGCCGGATTTCATCGTGGCGCACGAGATCCGCGCCGGGCAGCTCGTGCCGTTGCTGCCGGACTACCGGCCCCCGCGGTCACCTATCGCCGCGGTCTATCCGAGCCGGCGACACCTGTCGGCGAAGGTGCGTTCGTTCGTCGAATTTCTGGCCCGGCGTTACGAGCGACAGCACGAGTGGAGCCTCGACGACATCCTTGGCGTGCACGGACTGCCGGGCGCGTGATCACTGTTGCGGCCGCAACCATTTAATTCACTGCTCTTGCATCGGTGCGTCCGGCTTCCATGCCGGATCGTCGAAGTACTGGCCGTAAGCCTTCAGCGCGCCGTGGACCAATGCCGCGCCGTCGTGGCGTGACCGCGCTGTGTCCTCGCCGCGCATGAGCGAAACGCCCTGCAGCAGGTCGGCGACGACGAAGTGCAGGTTCGCATCGGCATCCGCCGGCAACCGGCAGTTGGCCACGATCGACTTCACCTGCTGATCGATCCGCGTTGCGAGCGCGGCGTACTGGGCGTCGGTCTGCTTGCCCGCGTGGATCGCCGGATGGTCGGCGTCGAAAGCCGCGCGGATGTTGGTCATGCCCAGTCGCAGCGGGGCATCCGTCTGCCATTTCTGGCCGTCCTTCAGCTGCAGCTGTGCCACGGCGCTACCGGAGCCGTGCATTTCGTGCTGCTGATGCTCATGCTGGGCCAGCGCGAGATTCGGCGCCGTTGCCAACAGCGTGAGACTGGCCAGCGTGGCGAGCAGGGTCTTCGGTTTCATGAGTCCTCCGTGGGGATTCAGACGCCAAACATTTTCTCGAAGAGCTTCAGGACCATGTCGAGCACCGCCTGCGGATTGCTGCCGGCCTCGGCGGCGAAGTAGAACAGAGCGCCGACGTAGAGTACCGACACCAGCGCCACCAGGTGGCCGAACAGCAGCAGCGCGCCGTCGCGTTCCGCCATGCCCAGGCACAGCAGGATGACACCGATGGCCGGCAGCGTGTTGGCGAGGGGAATCAGTGGCAGTGGCGCCATCAGCGCGACGACGGCGACGACGAGTGCAATCCCATGCACGGTGTTGGCGCCAGGCGTTGCCGTCAGCCCGAGCATCCGGGGACGCACGAGATGTTCGAAACGATCGAATGTCTTCACCGCTCGCTCGAGGGCGTGTTGCACTGTTGCACTCGGCAAAGCGTGATCGAGCACGCGATCGGGCAACCAGGGCACGCGGTTCATCGTGACGGCGTACCCGATCAGCAGCATGGGGACCCCGAGTGCCGTGCTCATGAACGGCAGCGACACCGGCAGCAGGAACGGCATGGCGAGGATCGCGCAAAAGACCAGCAGACCTTGTTCGCCGACCAGCAGCAGCAACTCGCGCAGCGTAACCTGGTGCCCCTCGATCGCGCGCCGCGTCGTCGCCAGCGCTTCGGAGAGGCGGACTTCGGGATTGCGGAACTGGACGGCGGTCATGAGTCGTAGCGTATGCGGTGCACGACGGCACGGTAGCCGAGCGCGCCGACAACGCCGGCCGCGACCAGCACCAGGATGAGCTGCACCAGCCGCCAGTACACGTGGTCGACCAGCGACACCAGTTGCCCAGTGGCTCGCTCCGAAGCCTGGTTCAACGCCGGCATCTTGCCGTCCGTCTGGCCTAGCAGTAGCTGGAGCTGCTGCGCCGTTTCGCCCATCACGCGCAGTGCCTCGGTGTACTCCGTCACGTCGAAGGGCCGCGACTCGCCGCGGGCTGTGCCCGAGGCGGGGCGGTCGAAGCGGGCCAGCAGCACGTCCAGGGCAGCGACGGTCTCGCGAACCGAGTCGGACGTCGTGCCGCCGGCCTCGAGCGTCGAGCGCAGCTCGACGACCAGCGCCTGCAACTGGCCCTGGCGCTCGTCCAGGATTCCTGTCAGTTGCTCAATCGCGGCGGACCGCTCCTCGGCGAACAGGCGCGGCAGGTCCGCGGCGAGGGTGCTTGCGGTCTGCGCGGCACCGCCGACGCGGTCGACGTTCTTCAGCAGCAGCGCCGACTCCGGGGTCACGGCCAGCTCGAAGGCGAGACGCTGCGCCTCCATGCTGATGAGCTTAGGTGCGCGCTGGCCGTAGTAAACAGCTCGCTCGGCCAGTTGGCGTGTCTGCGCGAGTTCGCGTACCGCGGGGTCGAGATTGCTGAGCGGATCGATACCCAGGAACGAGAAGATGCTGCCCGACGAGGTGGTGCCTGCGGGCGTGGCGCCGGTCGCGAACGCGAAGTCCTCGAAATGAATGAAGGGCACCGCGCGCACGACCGAATTCTGCCGATGCCAGGCCTCGATGCCCGTGCGCAGCTCCATGATTTGGGCCTCACTCAGCAACTGGGGTGCGAAATTCCAGGCGCGGCTCTCGAGCGCCTTGTGCGCGGCGAGCAGGCCCTCGGCGCGCGGGCCGTAGAGTTCGCCGACCCAGCGGTCCTCGATCACCATGCGGCTCAGCGTGACGAACACCAGCATGTCGATAGTGTTGAGTTCCGGGTTCGGGCCCGCCGCGATCGTGAACGCGCTGGTGGCCTGGGACACCAGCCATGACTGCGCCGCCAGCCGCTCGACCGGATCGTCGGTGGACTGCTGGAACATGCCGATCCGCTCGGTGATCCACGCGGTGTACTCGTCGGCGAAGCGCATGACGGAGAGCTGCACCTGCAACAGCGCTGCGGCACGCTCCTCAGCTGCCCTGTCCCGGAACAGCGACCTGGTGACCGCGCACCCCGACAGCAAGGTGGCGCAAGCGAGCAGCACGAGCAGAACCCTGGACACCAGGGGAGGGTGAATCATGATGACGCCGTTTTCGCCTGGACGCAGGGTTCGCGGGTGCATTGTATCGCCTGCTGCCTTACGGCCGGTCCTGCGATTTGCCGACTGTGCGGGACCTGCATAGAATCAACGTCGGCCAGCGGGTGTAGTTCAATGGTAGAACTGTAGCTTCCCAAGCTACTAGCGTGGGTTCGATTCCCATCACCCGCTCCATTCCCTTCCCCCGGCATGCGTCGTCCGAAGGGCGGATGCGCGGCGAATCGACCGAGTCCTACTCCTCCGTCGATCTAAGGTTCTTGATCCGGCCCTTGCCGTCGACCATGGCGACGACGATTAGCGCGGTTTCCCCATACCGCACACGATACCTGTATGAATGCGCCTCATCGTCGGTGTCCCGCTGCACGCGCTCTATATTAAGAGGTGGACCGAGTGCACGAAAGAAATCGTGTCCTTTGTCCCACCGAGGTCGAACTTTTTCAGCAAACTCCGCGGTAAGGTCCTTGGCATAGACCTCACGGTCGAGACGGTGCGAGTAGTAATCGAATAGTTTCCGGGTGAGCGACGGTTTCGTGTCTGGAATCGTCGTGTACGCCAGACTCGGCACAAACTGTGTCGCAACGTGACTCGCCAACCCGGCAGGATTGGCGTCGTAACTGTTCGTCAGCACGATGACCGTCACTCGGTCGTCTGGCAATCGCAGGATGTCAGCACTGAATCCGGCCGTACCGCCTGAATGCTCCTGCACCCGATGCCCACGGATCGGCGACACGAACCAGCCAAAGCCGTAACCGCTGGCCGACCCATCCGCCAGGGCGTGGTTCGTCCAGGTCTGGACGTAGCTCTCTGTCGTCAGGACCGACTGCGCATCGAGCATCGCATTCCACTTCACCAGGTCGCCCGTCGTCGACACGAGATCACCCGCGGCGCCGACGGCTGTTGGCTGGATTGCATCGCGGTTCACGAGACGGCCGTCTTCGAGCGCGTATCCGGATGCGCGGCCTGCAATGACTTCCGTCGGAACGCTGCTGCGCGTTCGCGTCATGCCCGCATGCGCGAAAATGCGCTTCTCGATCAAGGACAGGTAGGGCGCCCCACTCACCTTCTCGATGATCAGTCCCAGCAAATAGTAACCCGTGTTGCTGTAGTGCCATTGGGTGCCGGGCGAGAAATCCATCGGCTTGGCGGCCGCCACCGCAATCAGCTGCTGTGCGGTAGTGGGAGTACGGTATGCGCCGAAGCCCAGGATTTCCTCGAAGTCGGGAATCCCCGACGTATGCGTGAGCAATTGCCGGACCGTCACCTCACGCCACGCGGGCGGCAGATCGGACAGATACGTGGATGCAGGCTGGTCCAGGCCAATCGCGCCCTGCTCGACGAGCGTCATGAGCGCGGCCGCGACAAACTGTTTGGTGATGGAGCCGATCTCGAAGACCGTATCAGCCGTGACCGGTACCTTTTGTTCCAGGTCGGCGAAGCCGTACGCCTGTTGTTTCACGACACGCCCGTCCTGCACGACAGCAAGCGACACGCCCGGCACGTGCTGTCGCCGCATCTGCAGCAGGACGTAGTCATCGATCGGATCTGCCCGCGCGGTTACAGCCAGCAGGGCCTCGACCGCAAGCAACACTCCGGCGAGCACGGAAATGCAAATTCTCGGCGAGAGACTCGGGCTGTTCACGTCTTCTGACCTCTGCTGCTGCGGAGCGATCATGGAGGATCGCCGGGATCCGGTTGCACGATGGCGCGACACCGAATTCGGCAGGAAGATTCGCACAACCACGCGTGAATTTGGGTCGATCCCGGGCTTACAGCGTCCGCTATTGGGGCACTGTTCATTCGCGAGGGATGGTTCGCTGGGCATTCACACGTCAATCACACGCGGGGCCGCCATCGTCCGTAAGTAAATGATCTGGCGCGCGTTACCGGGCTGGTCGCGTGGGTTCGATTCCCATCACCCGCTCCATTTCTTCGCGTGGCCCCTTCTGCATCATCCTGCGCGTCAGCGGAAGAAATTCATTCAAGCGACCAGCTTCAACCTCGGATTCAGCCCGGCTCTAGCCGCGAGGCGGACGAGCAAGTCGAGGCTGAACGAACTGATCTTGCCGCGCTTGATGTCAGAGACCCTCGCCTGGGTGACTGCAAGGATTTTTGCCGCCTCAGCTTGCGTCATGCCTGAGTCGGCCAGCCAACTTCCAAGACCCTGGAGGAGGAGCGAACGCATCTCCATCTCCGCGGCCTGATCCTCGGGATAGAGATCCTGAAATACGCTGCGGACTCTTTTCCTAGCCATGGGGTGCCTTCCTGGGGACTCGGGCGAGTCGTTGTCGTGCCAAATCGATGTCTTGCAGGGCGGTCTTCGGCGTCTTCTTACGAAAGCAATGCAGGACGTAGATCGCGTCTGGCCGCGTCGCCAGGTAGATCGTACGAAACGCTCCGGACGGATCGCGCACCCGGATTTCACGGACACCGGGCCCGATCGATGCCATGGGCTTCCAGTCGTCCGGGTCAAGACCACACTGCACCCGAAAAAGCTGGTGGCCAATGTCATCCATCGCCGTTGCCGGGAAGGCCTTGATGTCGGACTTCGAGTTCCCGAGCCAGACGACGGGTTTCATTGCGAGAGCATAGTCGTGTAGACTTTGTTATGCAAGATATAGCATAATTAATCTCTGAAGGACCTGGTACTCACACGCCAATCACACGCAGTATCACCGGCGATCGTAACTGATTGATTCGGCGTGCCATGAGGAGCGACTCACGCGGGTTCGATTCCCATCACCCGCTCCACTTTCCCGCCAGGCTGAGACATCGTCAGCAAGCGATATCCAGTGTTTCGCGCGCGCCCCTGCGTTGGTGGCTGGCGTGCCGTTCTACCAGTAGTATCCTTGGCGTTAAGGCCGACATAAGCCACAACGATCGATCCAGGGAGCCCAATCCATGATGCGCGCATTCATCAAGTCGATCGCGGTGGCGGCGACGCTCTGTTCGATCGGCAGCCCGGCTGCAGCGCAGACGGCTGCCGCCGGCACGACGCTGTTCCAGAACGTCCGCATTTATGACGGCACGGGCAAGGCCCTGTCGGCGCCGTCCAACGTGCTGGTGCGCGGCAACCGGATCGAGCGCATTTCCCGCGCGCCGATCCCGGTCGATCCGGCGGTCGGCAGCCTCGTGATCGACGGCGGCGGTCGCACGTTGATGCCGGGGCTGATCGACGCGCACTGGCACACGCTGCTGGTGCGACCACGCTTCACCGAGCTGCTGACCGTCGACGTGGGTTACCTGAATGCGCTGGGTGCCGCCGAGGCAACTGCGACGCTGATGCGCGGGTTCACGACGGTCCGTGACGTGGGTGGATCGTCGTTCGGATTGAAGCGCGCGATCGACGAAGGGGTCCTGCCGGGTCCGCGCATCTACCCGTCGGGCGCGATGATCAGCGTCACCAGCGGCCACGGCGATTTCCGCGCGGCGTGGGAAGTGCCGCGGACGATCGGCGCACCCGCGTCGCGCGCCGAGCAGGTCGGCGCGGCGATGATCGCGGACGGCCCGGACGAAGTGACGGTGCGCGTTCGCGAGCAGCTCATGCAGGGCGCTTCGCAGATCAAGCTCACGGCCGGCGGCGGCGTGTCGTCGCCGCACAGTCCCCTCGATGTCTCGACGTTCACCGAGGCGGAATTGCGCGCCGCCGTCGAGGCCGCCGCGAACTGGGGCACGTATGTCACCGTACACGCCTACACGCCGGCGGCGGTCCAGCGTGCCATTGCCGCGGGCGTGCAGTGCATCGAGCACGCGCACCTGATGGACGACGCGACGGCCCGCATGATGGCGGAGAAAGGCGTTTGGCTGAGCATGCAGCCGCTGCCAGACGAACTCGCGGAGGGCTTCCCGCCGGGCTCGGAGCAGCGAGCGAAGGCGGTCGAGGTCTTCGCGGGCACTCCGAGGACCTACGCGCTCGCGAAGAAATACGGTATCAAGACTGCGTGGGGCACCGACGTGCTCTTCTCGCCGGCGCTCGCCCTGCAGCAGGGCGCGCTGCTGGCCAAGCTTGCCACGTGGTTCACCCCGGCCGAGGCCCTCGGGCAGGCGACGGGCACTAACGCCCAGTTGCTGGCGCTGTCGGGCAAGCGCAATCCCTATCCTGGCAAGCTCGGCGTGGTCGAGGAAGGCGCGCTGGCGGACCTGCTGCTCATCGACGGCAACCCGCTCGAGAACATCGCGCTCGTTGCGGACCCGGCTCGGAACTTCCAGGTGATCATGAAGGACGGCAGGATCTACAAGAACACCTTGCAGTGACTACCGCGGCCGGGACGGATCCTCGCTCGGACGACGAATTCAGGGTGCCTTGCGGACGTCGCGAATGGCTGCTTTCCAGGATGCAGCAGGCCGCAACGGGTCGTTTTTTACCATTAAGCGTCCGGCTTCGGGGCGCAGTTCAATCGGGAATGGCGCTGCGCCGCACGTTCACACGTCAATCACACGCCGGAGCAGCGCTCTAAGGAAGTGATTGATCAAGCGAGCGGAGTGGGGCGACTCTCATGGGTTCGATTCCCATCACCCGCTCCAGTCTTCCTGTGATGCGGGTAGGTCATCTCTTCGACTGGTTCGCCGCGATGATTCTCTTCGCGCTCACAATGCTGCGGCGAAGCCTGGTCGTATCTCCCACATAGCCGTCCAGCGCCTCTGTCGCGCGTGATTCCAAGCTCTTCGCGTCGATGAGGCGGCGACGCGCCAAGGCGGCGATATCCGCCCGGTCCTGCTCGGACAAGCGACCGAGCTTGCTCACCGCGAGGTCGAGCGGCGTAAGGATCCTGACATCCAGCACCCGTGGATCGATTCCGGGCAGCGTGAGTGGCAACGAGTCGACATAGGCGTCCTCGTGCATCACTCCAAGCATATCGTTGTACTGGCGGTCGAAGTACAGCAGTCTCGCCGCGCCATCCTCGTCTCGGTAAGCGACGTCCAGCCGATCAGGCAAGGCAATCCGACGCGAGAAGACGGCGTCTACATCGACCGAGACACGCTCTCCCGTGTGGAAGTGAAGCGCAGCGCCGCCAGCAACATACATCTGGATGGGGAGGGCGCTCGGCGCGACATCCTTCAATGCTGCCGCGATTCGCGACGCGAGTTCGACGAAGGCTGCGACGTACTCACGCCGAGTGTAGGGCTCAGGCTGCATGGTTCAGCTGCGACTGCACCATTGGCAATAGCCGCGCAGGCGGTAGTGGCGTGTCTGCCAGCCACTTCGCGAAAACGCGCAGCTCCGATGCCCCGGGGTGGAGAGATTCCGCGAGAGCGAGGTAACGGCGCCTGTCGAAGCCGGCAACGCTCGCAAGCATGACCGCGAGTCCGGCGAGAAAGAACCGGGGACCCAGTTCGCGCCATTCCGCCTCGCTGGTCGAGCCGGAGCGCAGCAGGTCTATCAGGCGCGCCTCGAACCGTCGGTCGACGACGGTTGGCCAGAGTCCGCTCGCATGGGACCGCCCCACCGACGGGTGGCCTGCCGTCAACTGCATGCCGAGTGCGTTGCTGAGTGCGGCAAGCGTGGCGACGTCGCAGTTAGATCGTGATCGCAGCCGGCAAAGCGTTTCCTTCGGCAATCCCGAGCGCCGTGCCCACTCGGCATCCGACCAGCCCGCGTCGCGCGCCATGCCGGATAGCGCCCGCAACAGGGTCTGAACTGGATTCGTTGATTGCGGCATCAACTACATACTGGCACGAGATTGACGCCAGAGTCAACGATCTGAATCATGAATGTGGAGCAAAGGCTCGATCGAGGCAGTCTTCATTCGGCAAGGCCTGGAGGCTGCGAGGCAGTTGAGTGGCGCGGCCGGGACATCCACTTTCGCATGCCTGCCCACCGCACGTGAGTTGCACGCGGGCGTGCAAAGTAGCTTTTGCCGCTGAACTGCGCGCGAGTTGCGTGGGTTCGATGCCCATCACCCGCGGCAACGATTCTCGCGTGTCCGAGTCAGCATCGGGTCGATTGAAACGCGAAGCGGCGCAAACGACGCAGCCCTGCGCACGTGGCGGCGCACAGGCTGGCTCCGCTACCATGGGAAGTCGTCCCATCGCCATTTCACAGGAATCTCCCCATGTCGAACGGCGCCCAGGCCCTGATGCGCACCCTCGTGGATGCCGGCGTCACGGTCTGCTTCAGCAATCCCGGAACCTCGGAGATGCATTTCGTCGCCGCGCTCGATGGCGCACCGGAAATGCGCGCCGTGCTCTGCCTCTTCGAGGGCGTTGCCACGGGCGCGGCCGATGGCTACGCACGCATGGCCGGCAAGCCAGCCGCGACCCTGCTGCATCTCGGCTGCGGCCTGGGCAACGGTCTCGCCAACCTGCACAACGCGCGCAAGGGCAGGGTGCCCGTGGTCAACATCGTCGGCGACCACGCCACCTACCACGTCAAGTACGACGCACAACTGCAATCGGACATCGAAACCGTCGCGCGCAACGTCTCGCCCTGGGTGCGCACCTCGCAAAGCACGGAGGCTCTGTGCCGCGATGCCGTCGAGGCTATCGCGACGTCTTTGGGGCCCCCGGGGCAGGTGGCCACGCTGATCCTGCCGGCCGATGTGTCCTGGAGCGACGGCGGCGTGCCTGCGGCTCCGCCCACGATCACGCCGCCGCCGCGCAACACGGACGACGCCATCGCGGCGATCGCGCGCGTGCTGCAGGCAGGTGGCAGGAATGCCCTGTTGCTTGGCGGTCGCGCCTTGCGCGAACCGACACTCATGGCCGCCGCGCGTGTCGCGGCCACGACCGGCGCAAAGTTGCTCGCCGAAGTGTTTCCGACGCGCATCGAGCGCGGTGCCGGCCTGCCGCACGTCGAGCGCATTGCTTACCTCGCCGAACTGGCCTCGGTGCAGCTGGCGGAATTGGACAACCTCATCCTGGTCGATGCAAAGTCGCCGGTGTCGTTCTTTGCGTACCCGGGCAAGAAAAGTGATCTAGTGCCCGGCACCTGCACCGTACACGTGCTGGCAAGTGCAACGCAGGACGTGCTCGGCAGTCTGGAAGGCCTGGTCGTGCACGTCGGTGCCGCCGACTCCGTTCCGGCGCTGCAGGCGCCGATACGCCCCGGCCGCCCGCGCGGGAAGTTCACGGCCGACAAGGTCTGCAAGGCGATCGGCCACCTCCTGCCCGAGAAAGCCATCATCGTTGACGAGGCGCAGACCTCCGGCGTCATGCTGCCGGTCATGACGGCAGGCGCGCCGCGCCACGACGTGCTCGCCCTCACGGGCGGCGCCATCGGTCAGGGCCTGCCCTGCGCCGTGGGCGCCGCGATAGCGTGCCCGGATCGTCCAGTGCTGGCGCTTGTCGGCGACGGCTCGGCGATGTACACCATCCAGGCCTTGTGGACGATGGCGCGGGAGAAGCTCAACGTCGTCGCCATCATCCTGAACAACCGCTCGTATGCCATTCTAAATGTCGAGCTGCAGCGCGTCGGCGCTGCCTCGGCCGGTCCCATGGCCAGGAGCCAGCTCGACCTGGGCGACCCTGCGCTCGATTTCGTGCAAATGGGCCTGGGACTGGGCGTTCCCTCGGTGCGTGCGACGACGACGGCGGACTTCGTCACCGCACTCGAGCACGCCCTCGGCACACCCGGCCCGCACTTGATCGAGGCGGTGGTACCAAGCACGATTTCCGGCCTGAAGCTCAAGCTGCTCCCTCACGTGCTGGGTTCGCTCGCGGGTCTCCCGACACCATTGAGTCGCGCGATCAAGCGTAAGCTGGCGCCATAAGCGAACCGCCGGAAACGAGTCGTGACAAGACTTCGGCCAGAGGTGCCATTCAGCACGCGTGGCCTGAGCTGCATGCTGGACGTCCAGTTGCAGCTGGTTCGGCAGGCGGCGTGCACAGGTAATTGGCCGGCTCCGTCGGCGATGCTGGCGTCCCTCTCGGATCATCCGGAGAAGCTGACGCTCCCGAGCCCCGAAGCGATGGCCAGGAGCGCAGCCAGCACGTAGAGGCTGAGCCCCAAGTCGAGGGGCTCGGGTTGTGCACTCAGCATGACGATGACGAGGTCCCGGGCCTTGTCCATGTAGACGAGCTGGCCGTGGATCCCGATGGACAGCATCACCGCTGGCTCGGAACTGGCGATCCAGACCTGGTTGCGATAGTGCCAGCCCGGCATCACCTGGCCGTACTCACCTTGCGCGAAGCAGTCCCGCGAAGTGCTGTCGCCGGCGACGGTGTCGGCGATCCAGTCTGCCGGGACGATCTGCCGTCCGCCGAGGTTGCCGTTGTTGATCATCATCAGGCCGAAGTTGAGCAAGTCGCGGGCGGTGGCGCTCATCCCCGCGCCGACAAACGGAAAATGAGACTGGTCCACGACGATGGTCGCGTCGTGCTCGGTGGCCAGCCGGGACCAGATCTCGGTCTCCAGCAGCGTGGCCAGGCGCTCACCCATGGCCCGTTCCAGGACCATGCCGAGCACGTTGGTGCAGACAGTTCGATAGCGGAACCTGGAGCCGTTCTGCATGTCCTGCCCATCGAGCGAGCGGGCATAGTCCAGCAGGGATGGCGGAGTCCGGCCATCGACCAATGCCGGTCGCCAACCCACCACCGCGGACTCCTTCCAGAAATCCGTCTGCGGATCCGAATAGTCCTCTGAGTACCGCGCCGCCGCGGTCATGTCCAGCAGGTGCCGGACGGTCGTACCGCGCCAAGCGGCGCTGTCCATTTCCGGGAGATATCGAGTGATCGGCGAGGACGTTTCCAGTTGCCCGCGCTCGACGCCGATACCGGCCAGCATACCCACGAAGGACTTGGTGACCGAATTCAGCAGGTGGGGTGAATGCGGGCCCGCGCCATTGAAATAGTTTTCGGCGACGATGCAGCCACCCTGCGCCACCAGGAACGCATCGCAGCACGCGCGCTCCAGCATCGCTGCAACCGACGTGCGTGTGCCGTCGGGTGCGTCGTAAGCCAGTTGCAGCACGGACCGCTCCGTATGCGGCAGCGACAGCGTGGAGCCCGGTCCGCGAGCGAGCCGGCAGGTCGGAAAGAGTTCCTGCACATGCTGGAAGCTCCAACGGTTGAACGGCGCCACTCCCCAGTTGTCGGTCGTCACGTCACGAGCGGCAGGCATCGTTTTTCTCCGTAGCGGCCTCGCAGCGCCGGCAAATCCGCGCGCACCTCAACCCGCGCCATAGTGATCCATCAACAATTTCTCGTACAGACGCTGCGGCAGCACGTGACGCAATCGCACCAGCGCGAGTTGCAACCGGTTGGCGACCGGATAACGCAACGGCGGGCGGTCCGACTCGATCGCGTCGATCGCTGCACGTATGACGGGCCCGATGTCCGTGGTCGCGCTTTCGTCCTCCGCCATCGTCGCGACGGCCGAGCGGCAACGCGCAGCATATGGCGAGTCGGGTGTGCTGGCTGCGGTGATGTACCGATGCGCGGTGAAGCCCGTGGCGAAATCGCCGGGCTCGATCATCGCCACGTGGATGCCGAATGGCCGGACCTCCATGCGCAGTGCCTGCGTGTAGGCTTCCAGCGCGTACTTCGACGCGCAGTACATGCCCTGGAAAGGCACGGTGACCAACCCGCCGAGCGAACTCATGTTGACGATGTGCCCGGCGCGGCGCTCGCGCATGTGCGGTAGCACTGCACGACAGACGCGGTGCACGCCGAAGAAGTTGGTCTCGAACTGCCGTCGCGCTTCCTCGACCGTGGTGTCTTCGAGTGCGCCGGCGCAGCCGAGGCCGGCGTTGTTGATGAGCGCGTCGATTCTGCCGGCGTCCGCCAGCACGAACGCGACGGCTGCCACGACAGCCGCGTCGTCGTCCACATCCATCGTAATCAAGGTGTCGAGATCACGAGCCGCGGCGGTCGGGTTGCGACTGGTCCCATACACCCGATGCCCTCGCTGCCGCAGCGCAGCCGCAATCGCTCGTCCGAAACCCGATGACGTGCCCGTGACGAGCACGACGCTGGGGGCTCGCTGCACGACCATCGCCGTTACCTCCCGTTGCTGCAGTCGCAGTTCCCGGATGGTAGCGCTCCTTTCCCGGTGGAATGGCAGGAAGCGCGACGCCGGACCATACTGGGCCGATCTCGCATCGGGGGAAGCGCGATGCTGGCGTTGCAGGACCTGGTTGCGCTCGATGCGGCCGTGACGCATGCCTTTTCGACCGGTGACGCGTCCGGCCTCGAGGTACTCGGCTACGGCGAAATCAGCGCGGTGGTGGCCTGCGTCTCGGGCGGCCAATCCTGGGCCTGCAAGCGACTGCCGCCTTTTCCGGGCCGGGCCGATGCCGATCGCTATTCCGCCTTGTTTGACGAGTACCTGGCAACGCTGCAGGCGCGTGGCGTCAAGGTCGTGCCGTCAATGCTGCAGCGCTTGGCCCGTGATGACGGCAGCGTCGTGATCTACTGCGTGCAGCCCCTGCTGCTGGCCGAACGGTTGGCGGTTCAGATTCTCAAGCGCAGCAGCGAACTCGAGGCCCGCGCGCTGTTCGAGGCCGTCTGCGGGCGCATCATCGCGGCTGTCTCGCCGCAGGTGGGCATCGACGGCCAGCTATCCAACTGGGTGGTCGACGGCGACGACGTGGCGATGCTCGACGTCACGACGCCGATGCTCAAGGATGCTGCGGGTCGCAATCGACTGGACATGGAGCTGTTCCTCGCTGCGGTGCCGCCGCCGGTGCGGCCGCTGTTCCGTCGCTACGTGGTGCCGTCGGTTGTGGACAAGTACCACGACCCGCGCGGAGTGACCGTGGACCTGATAGCGAACCTCACCAAGGAAGGCCTCGAATCGCACATTGGGCCTTTCCTCCAGATCGCGAACCGCCGCCTGTCGCAGCCGATCGACGCAGTGGAGGTGCGGCGTTACTACGCGGGTGACGCGCGCGTGTGGACCGCCTGGCAGGCCCTGCGACGCTGCGACCGCTTTGTCCGCCTGAACCTGCTGGGGCAGCCATATCCGTTCCTGCTGCCCGGTCGCATCGAGCGGCACGCGGCGGCCGGCGTAAACTCGGGTCAGCGCGACGGGGAGCAGGTCGATGAGTGAATCGGGCACATCGCGGCCTTGGGAGTCACCGGACCAGTCGGAAGCAAAGCGTCGTGTCCTCGCGCTGGCACACGAGTACCTGGTACCGGGTCGTGTTGAGACGTTCGCCCAACTCGGCATCCAGCTCACCATCGGCCGACGCGAGGCCTACCGCTTCTGGGATCTCGACGGCCGGGAATTCCTGGATGTGCACCTGAACGGCGGCACCTACAACCTCGGTCACCGGCATCCGGCCCTCGTGCTGGCGCTCACCGAAGCGCTTCAGACACTGGACATCGGCAACCACCATTTCCCGAGTGCGGCACGCGCCGAACTGGCGGCGAGGCTCGCGGCGTGCACGCCGGGCGACCTGCATTACACCGTGTTCGCGAGCGGCGGTGGTGAGGCCGTGGATGTCGCGATCAAGTCAGCACGTCGCTTTACGGGTCGCCGCAAGGTCGTGGCGATGGCGTCCGGCTACCACGGTCACACGGGCCTCTCTGGCTGCGCCGGTGACGATGCCAACGCACGCTACTTCGCGAGCGACCGCCCCGACGAGTTCGTCAAAGTGCCGTTCAACGACCTGGACGCGATGCACGCAGCACTGCGCAGCTGCGACGTTGCGGCGGTCATTCTCGAGACGATCCCCGCGACCTATGGCTTTCCGGTGCCGGCGGACGACTACCTGCCGGGTGTGGCGAGCCTCTGCCGCGAGTACGGCGCGCTCTACATCGCGGACGAGGTGCAGACCGGGCTCGGGCGCACCGGGTGGCTGTGGGGCGTCGAGGCGTGGGGCGTGCAGCCCGACATCCTCGTCACGGGCAAGGGCCTGTCGGGCGGCCTGTACCCGATCGCAGCGACCGTGTTGCGCCGCGACGTGGGCGCATGGCTCAAAGACAACGCCTGGGGCCATGTGTCGACCTTCGGTGGTGCGGAACCCGGCTGTGTCGTGGCTGCGCGTGTGCTCGACCTGTGCAGTGATCCCGCCACGCTCGCGCACGTCAATCGAATGTCCGACTACCTGTACGCCGGGCTCGACGACCTCCGCTCGCGGCTGGGGTTCGTGCAGGAGATTCGGCGCAAGGGCGTCGTGATGGGCCTGGTGTTCGATTCGCCGACCGGTGGGCTCGAGATGATGTCGGCGCTCTACCAGTGCGGAGTCTGGGCGCTCGTTGCCGGCTTCGATCGCGCGGCGCTGCAGTTCAAGCCGGGACTATTGGTCGATCGCGCCTACGCCGACGAGTTGCTGTCGCGATTCGAGTCGGCACTGCAGGCGGCCAAGTCCCGTCACCGCTGATCGACATGCAGACCAGTCCCGGGCGGCGGTTCGGTTGCTGGCCAACGCGACCAGTCAGCTCTCGCGCGTCATCACCATGTGCACGTTACCGAGCGCGCGCTCGGCGAAACCTGCTTCGCAGTAGGACAGGTAGAACTCCCACATCCGGATGAAGGTGTCCGGGTAGCCGAGCCTGCGCACCTCGTCGAGGCGGGCGTGGAAGTTGCGCCGCCATGCCGCGAGCGTCGTCGCGTAGTGCGGGCCGATGTCCTCGAGGTGCACGAGCCGGAGGTCGCTTGCCGCGACCATGGCGGCCGTCAGCGCGCCCACCGACGGGATGCAACTGCCCGGGAAGATATGGCGCTTGATGAAGTCGACCTCGTCTCGGGCGCGTTCGTAGAGCCGGTCGGCGATGGTGATCGACTGCAGCACCATCCGCCCGTCGCGCGTCAACAGGTCCGCCGATCGGCGGAAGAACTCACCAAATTGCCGGTGACCGATGGCCTCGATCATCTCTATCGAGACGATCCGGTCGTAGCGGCCCCGTAAGTCGCGGTAGTCCTCGAGCAGGACGGTAATGCGATCCTCGAGGCCGGCGGCTCGCACACGTTCCCGCGCGAGCTCGTACTGGCTGGGCGAGATCGTGGTCGTCGTCACGTGGCAGCCGTAGCGGCCGGCGGCGTGCAGGGCAAAGCCGCCCCAGCCGGTGCCGATCTCGAGCACGTGATTCGCCGGGCCGAGCTCAAGCTTGCGGCAGACGAGATCGAGCTTGGCGCGCGAGGCTTCGGCGAGGGTCATGTCCGGGCGCTCGAACAGCGCGCACGAGTACATCATGGTCTCGTCGAGCATCAGCCGGAAAAAGTCGTTGCCGAGATCGTAGTGCGCGGAGATGTTGCGCCGGCTGCCGGCCCTGGTGTTGCGGTGCAGCCAGTGCGCGGCGAGGCGCAGCGGTGCGGAGAGCTGCGCGAGGCCGCCCTCGAGCGAATCGAGGGCCGATCGATTGGCGAGCATCAGGCGCAGGAGCGCAGTGAGGTCCGGCGACGCCCAATGACCGAGCATGTACGACTCGGCGGCGCCGACCGAGCCGCCATAGGCGAGTTCGGTGTAGAACGAAGGGTCGCGCACTTCGATCGTGGCGGCCATACCCGCGGCCGCGCCGCGAAACTCCTGAACGGCGTCGCCTTCGTGCACGCGCAACGTGCCGCACTCGAGGGCCGCGAGGCGCCCGAGCACCAGCTGCTTCGCCGCGGAACCCAGCAGGTTCGGGCGGGGCGCGGTGGGCGCAAGCTCGATCAGGGTCGTGTCGTTCATGTGCGTCGCTCCTCGGCCCGGGGGGCCGGGTGGGCGTGAAAGGGAATGCGCCTGAGCCACAGGCGCAAGGCCTGCCAGTAGATCCTGCGGAGAATGTTGAGAGTGGCGAACGGGTAGCGCGCCAGGGTCCAGGCGAGGCTCGCACCGCTGATCTCGCGGCGCTCGAGCGCGAGGGCCGCGTCGAACACCCGCTCGCCGTCCCCGCGGTTCACCATGCGCACCCACAGGGTTGCGCCGGGCTCGCTGAAGGTCCAGTCGTAATCCTGTTCCATGGGCATGAACGGCGAGACGTGGAACCGCTTGCCGAAGCAGAAGCGCAGTCCGTCGCCGTCGCGGGTTCCGGTCGTGGCGGGCAGGACGTAGGCGTGGCGCTCGCCCCATGGCGTGTTGGTGATCTCGGCGACGACCGTTTCGACGGCCTGCCCGTCGGGGTCGTAGCAATAGTAGAAACTCACCGGGTTGAAGCAATGTCCCCAGGTGCGCAGCTGCGTGAGGAGGCGCACCGGCCCTGCGGGGCGCCGACCGGTCTCGACCTCGACGCGGTCGCGCAGGGCGGTGTCGAGCGGGACGGCGGCGTCGCCGAGGTAGTCGGCGCGGCGCAGCCACGCGAGCGCAGGTCGCCGTGTTGACCACAGCCACCGGCCGCGGAACACCTCGTCCAGTTCCGCGAGGTCGAGCCACGCGTAGCAGAGCGGGTAGTCGAACGCGTGCGACACCGGGCGCCGCCGATGGTGGCTAAGCCGACCGGTGTAGAGCGCGCTGTGCATGGTCGTCCCGGAAATGCCCGACGGCGGCGAGCGCGCTCGCGACCCCATCCTCATGGAAGCCGTTGCGCAGCCACGCGCCGCAGTAGTAAGTGCCCCGCGCGCCGTCGATCTCGCGGTGGCGGGCCTGGGCGGCCACCGACGCCGGGGTGTAGAGCGGGTGGTGATAGGTCATGCGCTTGATGACGCGGTCGGGGTCGATCGCGTCCGTGTGGTTCAGCGTCACCAGGAACGGCGTCGGCGCGTCGAGGCGCTGCAGGATGTTCATGTTGTAGGTGAGCGCCACCGGACCGCCGTTGGGCCGCACGTGGTAATTCCACCCAGCCCAGGCCAGGCGGCGGCGTGGCAGCAGGCGCACGTCGGTATGCAGCACCGTCTCATTCGCCCGGTACGGGATGGCGCCCAGCACTTCGCGCTCGGCAACGCTCGGGTCGGCAAGCAATCCGAGTGCCTGGTCGCTGTGGCAGGCGACGAACACGGCGTCGAAACGCACCGCCTCCTGCCCGCGGGGCTTCACCAGCACACCGCCCGGAAGTCGCCGCACCTGTTCCACCGGAGTCGCGAGATGGATGCGGTCGCGGAACGGCGCCGTGAGCTTCTCGACGTAGCGCGCAGAGCCGCCGCCGATGGTGCGCCACGTCGGCCGGTCGTCGACGGTGAGCATGCCGTGGTTGTGCAGGAAGCGCACGAAGAAGCGTGCCGGGAATCCCATCATCGACGCCGGGTCGGTGGACCAGATCGCAGCCCCCATCGGCACCACGTAGTGGTCCACGAACGCGCGCCCGTAGCGGCCGCGCGCGAGGAACTCGCCGAGCGGAAGCTCGCCGCCGGCCTCGTCGAGCAGGCGCGGGGCCTCGCGGTTGAATCGCAGGATGTCGCGCACCATGCCGAGGAACGACGGCCGCAGCAGGTTGCGCCGCTGCGCGAACAGCGTATTGAGCGATGTGCCGTTGTACTCGAGCCCGGCGACCTCGTCGCGCACCGAAAAGCTCATGCAGCTTTCCTGCGACGCGACGCCGAGTTCGTCCAGGAGCGCGATGAAGTTCGGGTAGGTGCGGTCGTTGAAGACGATGAAGCCGGTGTCCACGTGCCAGGTCCGGCCGTGCATCTCGACTTTGTGAGTGTGCGTGTGGCCGCCGACGTGGTGACCCGCCTCGAACACCGTGACGTCGTGCTCACGGTGGAGTTCGCGGGCCGCGACGTTGCCCGCGATGCCGGCACCGACGACCGCAACCTTCACGACTGCCTCCGCCGGCCGCGGCGTCCGGCCTCGAGGATCGACTGGGGCACCGGCCGCAGGTCCCGCACGATGCGGAGCGCGGCGAGCAGCTTCAGGCCGTACCAGCTCAGGTCGAGTTCCCACCAGTAGAAGCCCTGGCGCGCAGCGCCGGGGTAGCGATGGTGGTTGTTGTGCCAGCCCTCGCCGAAGGTGACGAGTGCAAGCAGGGGATTGTTGCGTGAGTCGTCGTTCGTCGCGTAGCGCCGCGTGCCCCAGCAGTGGGCCAACGAGTTGATGACGAAGGTCGAGTGGAACAGCACTACGGTCGAGATGCAGAAGCCCCACACGACGAGCTGCCACGGGCCAGTGCCTAGCGACGGATGGACGGCCTCGAGCCATGCGCCGAGCATCCACAGCGAGACTAAGAGTGCGGCCGGTACGGCCACGTCGTAGCGGTCAAGCCAGCGGAGTTCCGGATATCGCGCGAGGTCACGGACCAGGCGCATGCGCGTGGCGAAGTTCTCGCGCGCCAGGAACCAGCCCATGTGGCTTCGGAGGAAGCCTTCCTGCCGGGCCGAGTGGACATCTTCCGGCTGGTCGGAGTGCACGTGGTGATGGCGATGGTGCGCGGCCCACCACAGCGGCCCGCGCTGCACGGCGGAGGCGCCGAGCACGGCAAACACGAACTGCCAGCCGCGCGACGTGCGGAACGCGCGATGCGAGAAGTAGCGATGGTAAAAGGCGGTGATCGCGAACATGCGCACTGCGAAGAGGGCGACGGCGAGCCCTAATGCAAACGGGCTCCAGCCGGTCCAGATCGCGCCCAGGCAGCCGAGATGCAGCGCCACGAACGGAACGACCCGCGGCCAGTCGATGCCGCGCGGGTCGCCGCGCGTCTGGTCGCCCTCGGCCGAGCTGTCCACCCAGCGGCGCAGCGCTACGGCGAGGCGGGTGCTCACGGCTTGCCTCCACGCGCCTGCGCAGATTCCGGCCAGCGTTGCGGCACCTTGCGCAGCTTCGACAAGTCGTAGCCCATGGCAGCGACGAAGTCGGTGAGGCGTGCGTAGTCGGCTTCGCTCAGCTGCGGTGTGCGCGCCATGATCCAGACGTAATCGCGCGACTCGCGGGCGATTACGGTCTGGCTGTAGTCGTCGGACAGGTATGAGATGCGGTAGTCAGCCTTGATCGGCCACACGAACTGCATTCCCCACACCGCGTTCGAGGTCCGGTCCACCACGAATCCGCGCGGTGTATAGAGTCGCTCCGGCCCGTCGTACCCGCCTGCGTTGAACGTGAACGTCGTGGCGATGGTGCCGTCGGGATCGAGCTTGTAGGACTCGACCGCGTTCCAGGCGTCCCGCTCGATGTACGTGGGAATGGACGCGATCACGTACCAGTCACCCATGAACCGCTCGAGATCGACGTGTTGTACGACGGGTACCGGCGGTCGCGGCACGCTGCTGCAGCCGGCAACGGCGAGGACCGCGATCGCGGCGAGAATTTGTCTGTGGGGCATGGAATGAACGCTCATCAGAGTTCGTAACGCAGTGTCCGACCGCCCGGCGTCGGCGCCTCGAGGGCGACCCAGCGGCCGTCGGCATACCAGAGATCGATCTGCAGGTTGGGGGCCGACAGCCGATGGCGGGTCGCCGCGACGGTGCGTCCTGCGACGTTGACCCGTTCCGTCCCCCGTTCCGCGACGCTCACGGGCAGCAGCTCGCCCGTCTGCGAGTTGAGGAGACGGGTCGCGCGGAGGATGCGCGGGTCCCAGTACGCAAAGCTCATGACGCAGCCCGGCAGGCGCGCGTCCCCGGACGGACCGTCCACCACCACGGCGCCTTCGTACGCCACCGCGGCCACTTCCTCGACCCGGCCATTGGTCTCGGTCCGGGCCTTGAGTTCGTCGAGGCAGGCGCCGCGCCAGCGCTCGCGCGCGGTATGCCGGTAGCTGTAGGCGTTCAGCAGCAGGAACCGCACGTCGAACTGCGCGCGGCTCTCCACCTCGGTCGACGCGCCGTCCCCGCGCACGACGTAGCGGTGCCAGCCGACTTCCTTGCCATCGAGCAGCACCCGGAAATTCCACTCGCCGTCTGCCGCCGGCGCGGTCGGACTCGAGGCTGCTGTCGGGGCCACGACCAGCAGCGAGGCTAGCACCGCGATGCCGCGCAGCGGCGCCAGCCAGGTCAGGGCTTTCATGATCCTGTGGTCTCCGTTGCAGGGCGCTCGAACAGGTAGTGGCTCACCCACCACTCCTGGCCGTCGCGGTAGCCGAAGAGCTCGGCGCAGGCCATGAAGAACACGCGCCAGCGCTGCAGCCACTGCGGTGCGGCCTGCCCGTACGTCGCAGCGAGCGACTCGAGCACGGCTTCGCGCCGCGCGTCCACGTTCGCGAGCCAGGCGTTCGCGGTGCGCTCGTAATGCGTGCCATCCCAGCGCCAGCGGGCGAGGAAGCGCAGACGGTCCTGGAAGCGCAGGGCGAGGTCGTCACTCGGCATCATGCCGCCGGAGAAGAAGTGACGGCTCATCCAGTCGGACGGCCCGCCATCCACGAACGCGTACGGCGTCGAGCGATGGCAGAACACATGCACGAGGAACCGTCCGCCGGGCACGAGCCAGTCGTGCGCGCGACCGAAGAGCGTGCGCCAGTTGCGCATGTGCTCGAACATCTCGACCGACACGATGCGATCGTAGCGGCCGGGGGCGTTGAACAGGTTCATGTCGGCCGTGATCACCCGGACGTTCGTCAGGTTGCGCTGGCGCGCCTCGGATTCGATCCAGGCGCGCTGCGAGGACGAATTCGAGACGGCCGTGATGCGACTGCCGCGGTAATGCGCTGCCATCCATAGCGTGAGCGAGCCCCAGCCACAGCCGAGCTCGAGGATCTCCTGGCCGTCCGCCAGTCCGGCGTGCTCGCAGGTTGCCGCCAGTGCGCGGGCCTCGGCCGCCTCGAGCGTCTGCGTGCCTTGCGGCCACCAGGCGCTCGAGTACTTGAGGTGCGGTCCGAGCGCGAGATCGAAGAAGCGCGCGGGCACTTCGTAGTGCTGCTCGTTCGCGAGGTGCGGCACGGGCGCGAGTTCGGCGGCGTCCATAGCTGCAACAAAGGCTTCGGTCGCGTCCGCGGCGCGCTCGCAGTCGCCGGCCGCGATGTCGCGCAGCCGCTGCTCGCAGAGCCGGCGGATCCCAGCGCGCACGACGGCGTCCGGGACGAGGCCCTGCTCGACCCAGTCGAGGGCGCGGCGGGTGGCCTGGCTCATGTGGGGTGCTCCGAGGAAGAAAGAGTGGTTGCGAGGAGGCGCACGCCGTCTTCCAGGTCGACGCCGAGCGGGATCGCGCCTGCGGTGGTGATGGCGCGGCGGTGCCGCACCGAGGTTGCGCCGCCGACGAAGACCGGCACCGCGATCGACGAAACGAGTTCGGGCAGGTCGCGCTCGAGGACCCCGTCGTGCGGCTCCATGGAGGAGGAGATCACGATGCCGTCGCCGCCCGAGCGGCGCAGGGCGATGGCCATGTCGGCGAAGGGCGTGTCCGCGCCGAGCAGCACCGGCCGGAACCCGGCGTTGCGCGCCTCGAGCGCGAAGAGCAGCAACCCCACCTCGTGTTGCTCGCCCGGTGCGCAGGCGATGACGAGGCGGGGGCCGGACGCGTATCGCATGCGGTACTGCAGGCGCGCGCCGAGCTTGCTGCGCAGGTAGGTGGCGAAAAAGTGCTCCTCTGCGATCGCGCCGTCGATCTCTTCCCAGCGCGCGCCGAGCCGCTCGAGCAGCGGCAGCACGACGTGCCGGGTCACGCTCTCGATGGGATGCAGCGACAGCGCTTCGTCGTAGACGTCGTCGAGGCTCAGTTCGTCCAGGCCAGCGATCGCGGCCGCCATGCGGTCCTGGTAGTCGGTCCAGGGGCTGCCCGTGGCGTCCGGTGCGCGCGAGGCGGTCTCGGCGTCCAGGACCTGGCGAACGCGACTCACTGGGATGCCCCGTTCGACGAGCGCCAGCACCCGCCGGATCTCCTCGACGTTGGCGTGCGTGTAGAGCCTATGACCGGACGGAGTGCGCACCGGGCGCAGCAAGCCGTAACGGCGCTCCCAGGCGCGCAGCGTGACGGTGCTGACGCCGGTCAGGGCGGATACGGTGCGTATCGGAAACTGTTCCCGGGTGGGCATTGGCGGGCGATCGGGTTTTACTAAAGTTGTACTTAAGTTATACACAACGTCACTAAAAGTCAAAAAGAGCTAGACCAAACTTGTACAGCACAGGACGGGCTTGATCCTAGACGGCGGGTGCTAGCGCTTGGCAGCGCCGAATGCACACTGTACTAATGCCGGGATCACGCCGACCGAGCGAGGTGCTTCCGGCGCGCCAACCGATTCAGCGAGGACACCATGAGCCGACTCGACCCGATCCAGTCATTTGCCAACCTCCGCCACGAGTTCGGCGAGCACGGCGGCGTGAACATGTCGGTCGAGGCCAGTACGACGTTCACGGTGATCGACCCGACGACGATGCCCGAGATCTTCCAGGGGCATCTCGGCCCGGACGTGGGCGGCTGTTACCTGTACGGGCGTCACTTCAATCCGACGGTCTACGTGCTGGGTCGCCAGATCGCGGCTTACGAGGGCGCGCAGGCGGGTTACTGCACTTCAAGCGGGATGGCAGCCATCGCGGCGACGATCATGCAGCTCTGCGACACGGGCGAGCACGTAGTGGCCAGCCGCACCGTCTATGGTGGTACGTTCGCCTTCCTGCATGACTATCTGCCCGCGAAGGCTGGGGTCACGACGACGTTCGTGGACGTCTCGGATCTCGCTGCGGTGGAGCGCGCGATCACGCCGCGCACCAAAGTTCTCTATTGCGAATCGGTGTCCAACCCGACTTTGCGAATTGCTGACATCCCGCGGCTCGCGGGCATCGCCCACCGGCACGGTGCGATGCTCGTCGTCGACAACACGTTCACGCCGCTGATCGTGGCGCCAATCCAGCTCGGTGCCGATGTCGTCGTGCACAGCCTCACCAAGTTCATGAACGGCGCCAGTGACCACATCGCCGGGGCCGTGTGTGGCACCACCGAATTCATCATGCAGCTCATGGACCTGCATACGGGTTCGCTGATGCTGCTGGGGCCCACCATGGATCCTCAGGTGGCCTTCGATATCAGCCTGCGCCTGCCTCACCTTGGCCTGCGAATGGTGGAGCACAGTCGCAGGGCGCATGCCATAGCAACGCGTCTCGACGAGCTGGGGTTGCCGGTGACCTACCCCGGCCTCGCAAATCATCCGGATCATGCCTTGCTGAAGGGGTTGGCGAACCCGGACTTCGGGTACGGCGGAATCCTCGCGCTGGATCTAGGTTCTCGCGAGCGCGCGTTCGAATTCATGAGCCTGCTGCAGAACGAACACCAGTTCGGCCTGATGGCGGTGAGCCTGGGTTACAGCGAGACGCTGATGTCGTGCTCAGCGTCCTCCACCAGCAGCGAGATGCCGGCGGAAGAGCTCGAGAAGGCGGGCATCCGGCCCGGCCTGGTGCGATTGTCGATCGGTTACACCGGGGCGCTGGAGCAGCGCTGGCTGCAGCTGCGATCGGTGCTCGAGCGAATGGGGCTGGTCAGTCGCGCCGATCCCGGTTAGGACGATCGCTGCGGCGTCGGTTGCGTTAATGTATCTCGCCGAAGCGTCTGTTCTGAATGCAGGCTACGAACGCAAGAGTACACAGTGATCGAGCAAGTCCTCGAATTCTCGACTGCGCCATTGGCGGCGCAACTGAACGCAGCCTGCCAGTGCATCTGGGTCGATCGCACGAAACTGCGTGACCAGCTCCGCGCCAATCTCGGTGACGCGGCCAGCCTCCTCGAATCGCAGGCCGGACTCGTCTCGGGCAGCGTTGTGTTTCTCGCGCCGGGCGAAGCAACCGCCATGGACCGGACCGTCCGGCTCATCACGCGCGCACTCACCAGCGACCCTTTCCAGCAGAAGATCGCGCGCAACGCACCTGAGCTGGCTCGTCGTCCCCAGGCAAACGCGGGCGGTATCCTGGGCTTCGATTTCCATCTCGGCGGTCCGACACCGCAGCTCATCGAGATCAACACGAACCCGGGCGGCCTGCTCGTCAGTCTCGAACTGGCGCGCGCCGCCACGGCAGCTTGCGACTGCCTTACCGAGCCGTTGTCCGTGCTGGCCGCCGCCGGCGTTGAGATCGATCAACTGGGGCAGCGGATCTCGGATAGCTTCCTGGCGGAATGGACAAGCGTTCGTGGCGAGGTGCCACTGCGGACCATTGCGATCGTCGATGACGAGCCGCAAAGCCAGTATCTCTACCCCGAATTCCTGCTGTATCGACGATTGCTCGAACGCGCGGGATGGCGCGTCGTGATTGCCGATGCCAGCAGCGTCGACCTTAAGAACGGCGCCCTGTTTTTTGCCGACGAGTGTATCGACCTGGTCTACAACCGTGTGACCGACTTCTATCTGGCCGACGAGCGACACTCCGTCCTGCGACGCGCCTACGAGGCGGGACTTGCGGTGATTACGCCGCATCCGGCCGCGCATGCGCGATGGGCAGACAAGCGGCTCCTCGCATGGCTTGGCGACGAAGAGTTACTGCAGCAGGCGGGTCTCGATGCCGATGAGCGCTCGCATCTGCGGCAGACCATTCCGGCGACGGAGGTGGTCGAGCCCGCCGCGGCCGACGATCTCTGGCAGCGACGCAAGAGCCTGTTCTTCAAGCCGGTCGATGGTTTTGGCAGCAAGGCTGCGTATCGGGGTGACAAGCTCACTCGAACCACGTTCGAGCACATCCTCGCGCATCGCTACGTTGCGCAGACCATCGCCCCTACGTCGTTTCGGCGCATCCACTCCGCAGACGGCGCGGAAGCCGATCTCCGCGTCGATGTCCGCAACTACGCCCTGCACGGTGCAACCTGGTTGCGAGCAGCGCGCCTGTACCGGGGACAGACGACGAATTTCCGAACCGTCGGCGGCGGCTTCGCGCCGGTGCTGACCCTTCCGGCCTGACTGGCTCCATGCTCAACGCCGATTCCTGCAAAGCCTCTCGCCGGCCGTGGTTGTGCCGCTTGCTGACAATCGCCTGCACCGTGGCGATGGCCGCTGTCGCGCCGGGGGCCCGCGCGGAAGTCGACACCCGCTCGCCTGCGCAGTCAGATCCACACGTCGCGCTCGACCGCACCCTCACGCGGATCGGATTCGGCTCCTGTGCCGACAGCGGCAAGGAGCAGGCAATCTGGGGTGCGTTGCTCGCGGCGAAGCCGGAGCTCTTTCTGTTCCTGGGCGACAACGTCTATGGCGACACCCGTGACATGGCCGTGCTTCGCGCCAGGTATGCACAGCTCGCGCAGCAACCCGGATTCGTGCAGCTGCGCGACACGACGCCCATCGCCGCGACATGGGACGACCATGATTTCGGCGAGGACGACGCTGGTGGCGACTTTCCGCAGAAGGAAGCTTCCCGCCAGGTGTTCTTCGACTTCTGGGGCGAGCCTGCCGATTCACCGCGTCGGGCGCGCGATGGCGTGTATGCATCCTATGTCTTCGGCCCGCCGGGCCGGCGCGTGCAGGTCATCCTGCTCGACCTGCGCTACAACCGGACGCCGCTCGTGCGGCAGGAACCCGGCGCCCGCAACTATCGTTCCTGGGCGTGGGCGCGGCACAGGAAAGGGCTCGAAGTGCCAGGGCCTTACGCTCGCAATCCCGACCCCGCGGCGACCATGCTCGGTGAGCGTCAATGGCAATGGCTCGAGCAACAACTCGCGACGCCGGCCGAAGTGCGATTGATCGGGTCGAGCCTGCAGGTTCTCGCCGACTTTCCGGGTTGGGAGGGATGGTCGCTTTTCGCGCACGACCAGCAGCGATTGATCGAGCTGATCCGGCGCAAGCACGCCAACGGCGTGTTGTTTCTCAGTGGCGACATGCATTACGCCGAGCTGTCGAAGCTCGACGTCAACGTGCCCTACACGCTGTGGGACCTCACTTCGAGCGGACTCACCGAGACCTGGCCCGCCGCCACGCCGAACGCCAACCGGGTGAGCGACGTGATCCGCGAGCCGAACTTCGGGCTGGTCGTGATCGACTGGCAGGGCGCGCAGACAACGGTGACGTTGTCCGTCGTCGACCAGAGTGGAGCGCGGCGCATCGAGAAGCGCGTGTCCCTGGCCGACCTGAGCGAGTCGCCTTGAGCGCGCGCACAGGCTCTCAGCGCGGCCAGCGGGCGCTCCGCTCGACGACGTTGAGATCGAGATGGTTGCGCATGTAGTCGTTCGAGGCGTCACGCCGCGGCGTGAATTCCCACGGCGTGTGAACGCCTGAGCGCAATGCCTCCATCACGAACCGCCGCCGCGCCTGGTCCCGCAGTACGTCCTCATGCAACCGCGCCAGGTCCCACCGCTGCGCGACTTCGGCGCGGAATTCGGCGACGGTCGCGGCCCGCTCCGGGTGGCCGGCAAGGTTGACCCGCTCGCCGGGGTCTGTCGCGAGGTCGTACAACTGGTCTGGATCGACGGGGCAGTGCACAAACTTCAAAGCGTCCCGGCGCAGCATGACGATCGGGGCGCAGGCGCCCTCGGCCGCGTACTCGCCGACGACGGTGCGGTCTTCTGCCTCGCCTGCGCACAGCGGCAACAGCGACTGGCCGGCCAGCGGTTCGACGGCGTCGCTCGCCACACCGCCCGTCAACTCGATCAGGGTCGGCAGCACGTCGACCAGCGAGACCGGACTCGACACGCGTCGTGCGCGGAAGCGGGCGGGTGCGTGCACGACCAGCGGGATGCGCGCGGACCCCTCGAAGAAGTTCATTTTGTACCAGAGCCCACGCTCGCCCAGCATGTCGCCATGATCGGCGAGCAGGATGACGACCGTATCTTCCGCCAGTCCGAGCGCCTCGAGCGTGCGCAGGAGTCGGCCAGTCCAGTCGTCGACATACGAAATGTTGCCGAGGTAGGCGCGCCGCGCGCGACGCACGTCGGTCTCGTTGATTGGCGTGCGTTCCATGTCACACGCCGCGCGCAGACGCAGCGTATGCGGATCGGCGCCGACGTCTGCCGCAGACACTGCGGGCAGCGGGATGTCGACGCCTTCGTAACGGTCCCAGTATTCCTGCCGCGTCACGTACGGATCGTGCGGGTGCGTGAAGCTGGCGACGTGCAGGAACGGGCGCCGATCATCGGCGCGGGCTGCATCGTGCAGTGCGCGCACGGCGTGGAAGCCGACTTCGTCGTCGAACAGCAGCTGGTTGGTGACTTCAGCCACGCCGGCGCCGGTGACACTCTCCATGTTGTGATACCACCAGTCGATGCGCTGGTCGGGCCTGCGCCAGTCCGGCGTCCAGCCGAAGTCCGCCGGGTAGATGTCCGTCGTGCGACGTTCCTCGAAGCCATGCAGCTGGTCGGGCCCGACGAAATGCATCTTGCCGGAGAGTACCGTGCGATAGCCCGCTGCGCGGGCGTAGTGCGCAAACGTCGGGATCGTGCTGGCGAGATAAGCCGCGTTGTCGTAGCCGCGGGTGGATGAAGGCAGCTGCCCCGTCATCAAGCAGTACCGCGCCGGTGTGCACAGCGGGCTGTTGGTGTATGCAGCGTCGAACACCACGCCTGCTGCGGCAAGTCGATCGATGTGCGGAGACTGCGTGACGCGGCTGCCGTAGCAACCGAGCGCTGCAGGGGTCAGCTGGTCGTACATGATGACCAGTACGTTCGGTGTGCTGTTCATGCGGTGATCCTAGCATTCGCGCCTGGCGGCGCGAGCGGGACGAATTCAGTCCCGTGCGATCTCGTCCGCGACCAGCCCCAGGACGCGGGGCGAGAAGCCCAGGCCGACATGCGTCTCGCGGACTTCGATGTGGTGGACGTCTGGCGACCATTTGTCGATGCAGGCCTGCCACGCCACGATGCCGTCGCGCCTGGAGTAGATCGCGGTGACCGGCACGCGCAAAGGTGTCGCGTAACGGCGCTTGACGGCCCGCTCCATCTCGGCGAGGTCGTGACCCCGTGACCGATACCACTCGGATGTGGCCGTATAGCGCGGGCCTCCGATCACCGGGCTGCCGAGCGTGACGATCCTGCGCACGCCTTCCGGATGCTCCCGCGCGTACTCGCGGGCGATGTAGCCGCCCAGACTCCAGCCGACCAGTACGACGGGCTCGCCGTACGCGGCGATGGACTCCCCGACGACGCTCTCCAGTTGCACGCGGAATTTCCGGGCATCGCCGTTGTTCACGCCCAGCCCCCAGTCACGGACGCGATGGCCGCGACGGCGCAGGAACGATTCCATGACGCGCATCGACCGCGGTCCCGCGCCGAAGCCGGGAAGCAGAATGGCAGTGCGCGGATGCGCTGTGCGTCGGGACTTCATCGTCAGCAAGGACGGCGCCCAGCGCAGCATGTCTACCGGCAACCGCAGTTCCTGCAGTGCATCGAGTCTGCCCGGCGGCGTGATGGGTTCGTAGTCGATAGTCATCTGGCGGTACGACAGCGCTCGAAGCGGGCCAGCAATGCGTCATGGACAGCCGACTCGACCGGCCCGATCGCGATCCATTCGAGGGCGAGATCGTCGAGTGCAGCCGGCGTGACGCGTTCGCCATGTCCCATCGACTCGACGAGGCGTCGCATCTGGTATTCGCGCCGCAATTCCAGGTCCTCCGGCGGTGTGAGTGCACCCGAAATCAACTCCGCGCGGATGCACAGCAGTCGCAACGCCGCCTCGTTCGCGGCAACGTCCGGGTTGACCGTACCGGCGGCGACGGCAGCGAGCCGTTGCTCGAGGATGCTACGCATCGCCTTGGGAGCATGCGCGAGGTCAGCGATTGCGGACGCGGCGGCCGCCCGCAGCGTTTCGCACTCGGTTGGCGATCGACCCTGTACGGTCGCAAGTGCGTACTCGCGGACCTGGGCAGCGGCCGTAAATCCATCGGTCCAGCCACGGCGCGCCGCCGTCGCGCGATGTTTGCGCACCGCCTCGGCACAACGGTCGGTCGCGTGCGAAAACCGCTGCTGCAATGCACGCGCGGACGCTCGCGGCAGGTCGAGCGACTCAAATTTTGCGCACAGCTCGTCCAGTTGCGGCACGGCGGAAAGCAACGACTCGTTGGTCAGTCCGGCAATCCGCTCCAGTTCCTCGCACACGCCGGTCGCCAGCACCTGGTTGGCTTCGAGGGTGACCGCGTACGCCGCCGACTCTTGTGAGCTGCGCTGGAAGACAGCGTCGCACTGTTTCCGGAATTCGTCCCAGAGCACGTTGTCCAGGTTCCGCGGAACGATGCCGACGGTTTTCCAGGTTCGCTGCAGGTCCCTGGTCTCGTCGATGGCTTTGCGCGTGTCCTCGAGGTTGAGGAGCTCGGCGGTACGGGCGATCAGGTCGTGCCTGGCCTGCACGTTGCGTGCGTACTCGGCATCGAGGCGCGCCTGCAGCTCGTCGACCAGCGCATGAAAACGTGCCTGCAGCGGCTTCACGATCGCCTGGTCCACCGGCGCATATTGACGCCACTCGCGCCGCGACTCGACGATGGCGTGGTTGATCGCGCGCCAGTTCGGGTTCTCGCCAGCCTGCTCCGCAGCAAAAGTCGTCAGCCGTTCGATCAGTGCTTCGCGCCGTTCCTGGTTTTCCTTGCGCAGCTCGGCTTGCCGGGCGAAGTGCTCGCGACAGGGCTCGTAGGCGTGGTCTGCTGCCTCCTGGAACTGCTGCAATTCGTCCGCGGGATCCTCTCCCGCGCCCCGGTTGAGAGTCCGCCATTCGTCGCGCAACCGACGGATCTGCTGCGCGAGTTCCTCGGGCGACAGATCGGCGCCGACCAGCGACTGCATCCGCTGCACCAGCTCGGCCCGCTTCGGCACGACCCTGAAGGTCTTCCAGTCCTGCAACTCGGCAAGCTGCGAGTCGACCTGTTCCAGCTGCCGTGCAACCCACGCAGGCAGGGCAGGGGCTTCCGCCAGCTTTTCCGTGAGTGAGGCGCGCAGCCGGGCAGCGCGTGCGGTGCCGCCGTGATCGAGCGCCGCTCGTGCCTGTCGCAGCAGCCCCAGGATTTCGTGTGTCCTGGCCTCGTCTGCTGCACGTTGCGCCTGTTCGGCCTCGCGCAAGGCCTGGCCTTCGGCAGCGCGTCTCTGTGCTTGGTCGGCTGCCGCCGCTGCCGCCGCCTGCGCTTCGAGATCCCGCAGACGCTGTGCCTCGGCAGCGGCGACGGCGGCGGACCGCTGCCGCTCGGTTTCCGCCTCGAGCGCCTGGCGGTGCTGTACGACGATTTCGTGCGCACGCTGCAGGTGCTGCGTTACGTCGCTTCGCAGGTCCGGCTTCGCCTGGGGCGCGAGCGTGCTCCACCGGGCCTCGAGCTGTGCGAGAGTCTTCGGGTATGACGCATCGTACGGGCGGCCGCAATGCCGGGCGATGGCCGCGGCAGCCTCTGCCAGATCCGCCTGCAGCTGTTGGGTGCCGCGAATCTCGGCGAGCAGGTCGTCGCGCCGGGCGGTGAGAATCCGATGGACGTTCTTGTCCTTCCCGTGGCGCGTGGCGGGGATCAGTTCCCGCAACTGGTCCGGATCCGTGATATTTCGCGCCGCCAGCTGGCGGATTCGTGTCGAGCTTCCGTCGAGTACCCACTTGCCGATCGCGGCCGTGTCACCTGCGGTGATGGCCTGCGACAGGTTCGCTTCCTCTTCGCTGGCGCGTACGGAAGGGTCGGGTGGGGGTGGCGATGCGACTCCGGAATCGCGTTCGCGGACTACCGGTGGCGCGGCCGCGGGTGGTGCTTTACCAAACAGGCGTGAGAAGAGTGACATCGTGAATTCATGGTTGGGGCCGGCCCGCCCAGTAATTGCCAATGTTACCTGTGCTGTGTCCGCTTGCGACTGCCGTCGTACGGATCCGGGCAGTTTGTGCCGCGGGAGCTACCGGTAACGATCCTGTTCACCCGCCAGGGTTGCTCGCCACTGGCACCGCCTGTCGTGAGCTTAGACGGTCGGTGCAGGCCTCGCTGTCCGCTACAGCGTGAAATCGGCAGCGATGGCCAGCATGTAGACGCGTGTGTCTGCGTAAGTGCCGGTCAAGGGTGGGATACCGGGCAGGGGCAAAGGATGCGTCAGTTGCACGATGTCGGCGTTGCCCTGCAGGACGACGGACAGCTCTGCGCGCAGACGCCATGCCTCGTTCAAGGAGTGCTCGGCGCCTGCGGCGATTCTCCATTGCTCGGCGACCGGGAAGTACGCGGCTGTTCCTCCTGCCGTCGCGGGATTGCTCTCGTAACTGACGCCGGTCGAAGCGGCCCAGTCGTTGCCGAACGCGCGCCGTACGCCTATGGCAGCGCCCCAGGTGTCCTGCAGGCCGCTGGCAAGCAGCGGTGAGGAGTATCCCGGCAGCTTCAGCTTCGATTCGCCGAACACGGACCAGTCCTGCCACGACAGGCCAAGTGCCAGCGTCGTTTCGTCGTTCGCCTGGTAAGCAAAGCCCAACAGGAGTTGCTGCGGCAGTGTGATATCGATATTTGCGGCGTCGTCGGGGGGCAGCAGCGTGGCCAGCACTGGATGCAGGTCCTGCGCCGAGACGTCGAAGGCGACCGTGTGGTCCACCGGCGCTGTCCATGCCAACCCTAACGTCGATCGCGCCGTCAGCGCGTAAGTCAGTCCCAGTTGTCCGCCGACAGCCCACGACTGACCGCTCAATTCCAGCTGACCGTCAGGCAGCCCGACGGGCGGCCCATAGAAGGTTGCGTCGTTAGCCACGGCCACGCGCGCCATCGGGTCCATCAGCTGCGCGGCGACGGACACCCCGAGCGTCAGCTGATCCGTCGCTGCCCACGCGACGCCCGGGGCAATGTTGAGAGTGGCAATCCCGGCCTGCTCGATGACTCGTCGGCCCGCCCACTGGTTGCCGGAATCGAGCGCAAGTCCGAAGTAGCTGTAGACGCCGATGCCGTATGCCAGTCGATCGGCCTGGTGAACTGCGAACAGCGCCGGGACGACGCTCACGCCTTCATGGTTGGTGGCCGTCGCCGGCGTGTCGTCGGATCCCAGGAATTTATAATCCAGCCTGAACGGCATCGCTGCCACCGTCATCGTGGTGCCGGACAGCCCGGCCAGCGCTGCAGGATTGGAAGCGAGAGAGGCCGCATCCAGCGACATGGCTGCGCGACCGGCGCCTGCCATACCCATGTCTGCGCCACCCGTCTCCGCGAGCCACGGCCCGGCTCCCCAGCAAGGGGAGGCGAGGACGATCGCGGCGAGGCCGATCGATGCCGTCCGTCGCGGAAGCTTGCCTTGCAGGCGCATGACCTTGCTCTGTTATGAAGACTGCAGGCTGGGAAAGTAATCCTCAGGCAGCCTGGCTTTATCGAATTCCACCGCAGCATTTGTCGTTTTCTTTCGCTACAGTGCCGGTCGACATGCCCGGCTCCACTCACCGCGTTCGCAAGCTCATCAGGCGCATCGTCGGCAGCCCGATCGGCAGCGGGCGGGTGCAGGGCCGCTGGCCCGTCGTACTTGACCGACACCAGGCCCTGTTCGAGTCGATCACGGTGCCGCCGCTGCCCATTCCCCTGTTGCTCGTGCACACGGGCGGCAAGCCGCTGGACTACCTCTCCAGGGATCGACGGCGCCTGAAGCAGTCGCTCCCCGGGTTGGTGACTTTCGTGCCGCGAGGTGTCCGTGCCGAGGTGGCACTGCGCGGGGTCGGCGAAGGCACGGTCGTCTACTTCGACGACGCGCGGTCTCTACCGGCGTGGCTGCTGCGGAGCGGGCCGGGGGAACCCGTGACCTTCACCAACGAGGTGATCGTATCGATCACACGCCGCCTGATGAGCGAGCTCGAGGCGAACTCGCACGCGGACCCGTACTTGAAGTCGCTCGCTAACGCGCTGCTGGCCGAACTGCAGAGTGAGCTCGAACGGCCTCGCGCGACCCTCGACCTGCCTGTTTCCCGCGGCCGTCTGCGGGTCGCGCACGTGGCCAAGCGACACATGCTCGCTCATCTCGGTGAGCCACTGTCGGTGCGGGACCTGGCGCGGACATGTGGCGTCGGTGTCACCAGTTTTACCAGCGATTTTCGGCAGGCGATGGGGATTACGCCGCACCGGTATTTGCGCAAGGCAAGGATCGAGCGATCATGTGAGCTGCTGCGAACGACCGGGCTCAGCATTCGTGAGATCGCCGACGTCGTGGGTTTCCGTGGCCAGAGCCACTTCTGCAGTGCGTTCGTTGCCGAACGCGGGCTCACGCCGTCCGCGTACCGGCGTGATTCGCAAGTCCGCATTGAGCGCACACCGCGCAGACCCCGATAATGCGGCGGGCCGAAGAATGCTGTTTCTGGCACCCGGATTCCCGCTCTTTGTCGAGGTACTGACATGAACTTTCGTCTGGCCACAGCAACGCTGATTCTCGTTCTCGCTCAATCCGTGGCGGGCACGGCCATCGCCGCTGCGGGGATCCGTCAGGAAACGGTGCAGTTCGCCAAGGGAGCATCGTCGGCCGACATCGAGGGGCAGCTCAAGGGCGATGCAACAGTCGATTACGTCGTGCGCGCCGCCGCGGGGCAGACCCTGTCGGTCAAGCTGCAGAAGACCAATGCGCAGAACTACTTCAACGTGATGCCGCCCGCCTCGCAGGGCAGTGCGATGTTCGTGGGCGACAGCGGCGAGAACTACTCGGGTGTGTTGCCGGCGGATGGCGACTACATAGTGCGTGTCTACTTGATGCGCCCAGCGGCGCGGCGCGGTGAGAACAGCAACTACACGCTCACCGTTGGCGTCAGCGGCAAGGCGCTCACGCCGACTGCAGCCTCCGGTGACGCACTGATCCCGGGGACGTCGTACCACGCGACCGCAAAGATCAAATGCGTGTCCGCATTCGAAACTACGCCGCGCGAGTGCGATGCGTTCGTTATCCGACGCGGCTTCGATGGGACGGCCACGCTCGACATCCCCGGCAGTGTCGAGAAGCGCAGTATCCTGTTCGTGCAGGGCAAGCCCACGGCATCGAATGCGATGGCCAGGGATGCGCTGACCTTCGAGCGCAAGGGCGACGTCACCATCGTGACGCTGGGCGAGAGCGAGCGTTACGAGATTCCGGACGCGCTGATCACGGGCGGCTGACCACCCCAGAGCACGCTGAACGGCAGCAACGGAGCCGGACAGGTGCGGCCTGATCTGGCGTGCGCCATCCAACGCTTCACGGCGTGTTCCGGTCCCGGGCGAAGTCGTGCACGGCGCGATGCCACCCGGTATTCCACACGGCCAGCGAACGCACAGGGCGTCGACGGGTGGAGCCCTCTTCGAGGCCCGAGGCCCGAACCTGCCCGATGTCGGGTCGCGTCGTCCAATCTCCACTTGCGGCAGTGCACGAGCGTTCCTGCACCGTGCGCTCGAAGCCGAAACGACCACGCGTATTGAGCATCCAGTCAAGCATTGCGAAAGTCCTCGAACATCTGCAGGACAAAGAGCAGGGCCGTGGCCACCAGGGCGGTGGTACCGAACAGAACGACGAAAGTGGACAAGAGATTCTCCGGAATGAATGCCCGTGCCTCGCAGCCGACGATGCGTTGCGTAAACGACGGGATTCAGGCGACAGGCACGGAGGCCCGATTCAAGACGGCGCAGTGAAGCCGGCGAACCGTCAATGCTGAACAGCGACCCGGAGTATACGCTAACTCCACCGGAAATGCTGCGAAGCAGCATTGCAGCTGATTTGTCGATATCCGCTAGACTTCCTGCAATGCCGGTGCGTTCCTCGCAGCGCATTCAGCACGATGCACCGACTCAAGAACTGGCAACTGTTTGCGATTTGCGTGCTCACGTGGAGCACGACCTGGTTTGCGATCACGTACCAGATCGGCCACACGGCGCCCGAGGTCGGTGTGGCAATGCGCTTCGCGCTGGCCGGAGCGGTGATCCTCGTCCTGTGCGTGTTGCGACAGGAGGACCTGCGTTTCAGCCCAGCCCAGCACGCGGTGTTCGCGTTGCAGGGTGGCTTCATGTACGGCGTGTCGTACGTCTGCGTCTACCACGCGGAGCAACACCTCGTGTCGGGGTTGGTCGCAGTGGGCTACTCGGCTTCTCCGCTCGTGGCGGGCCTCGGCGCTCGCGCGCTTTTCGGCGTCAACCTGCGGCCGCGCTTCATCCTTGGCGGCTGGCTCGGCATCGCCGGCGTCGCGCTGATCTTCTGGCCGGAGTTCGGCGAGGCCTCCGGCGATCGGAACACTTTGCTTGGAGCGCTGTTCACCGTGGGTTCCGTCTTGCTGTCGACAGTCGGCAGCCTGACCGCCAGTCGCAACCGTGCTCGCGGCCTGCCGTTCTGGCCGGCGCTCGGGTTCGGCATGCTCTACGGAGCCGCCGTGTCGGCGTTGCTTGCATTGCTGC
Source organism: Gammaproteobacteria bacterium (assembly GCA_011391405.1). Taxonomy (GTDB): domain Bacteria; phylum Pseudomonadota; class Gammaproteobacteria; order Steroidobacterales; family Steroidobacteraceae; genus RPQJ01. The sequence goes on along the minus strand of JAABQQ010000033.1, from coordinate 13,295 downwards.
AGGGCCAGAGCTTTGTTCCACCGGCCATCGCCTCTTGGTGGCTGGCCCTGTTTTACCTGGCCCTGGCCGGGTCGGTGCTGACGTTTGCCTGCTTCCTCACCCTGCAGGAGCGAATTGGACCGGGTCCCACGGGCACTATCGGCGTCATGACGCCCCTGCTTGCGCTCGTGGTGTCGATGGCCTTCGAGGGATTCCGCCCGGACGCTCTTACGTTCGTGGGCGCGGCACTCGCCGTGGGTGGCAACGTCCTGATGCTGCGGCGGACCTGACGCGTATCGGTATCAGATCATCGCCTCTATCAGGCGTGGTCCTCGGTGCTTGAGCGCCGACGAGTACTGCGCCGCAAACTCCTCGCACGTCGTCGAACGGCTGGCCTCGACGCCGAGGCCTTCGGCGATCTTCGTCCAGTTCATTTCCGGGTTGTGCAGGTCGAGCATCGACATCGCGACCGGACCGCTGCCGATCGCACCGACGCGCCCGAGCTCGATGTTGAGGATCGCGTACGAGCGGTTGGCGTAGATTACGATCACGACGTCGAGCTTCTCGCGCGCCATCGTCCACAACGCCTGCATCGTATAGGCCGCGCCGCCGTCGCCATGCGGACAGATCACCTTGCGGTCCGGCGCAGCGATGGCCGCGCCGACTGCGAGCGGCAGGCCCTGGCCGATCGAACCGCCGGTCAGGGGCAGGTGCGTGTGTGGCCGGGCCCGCGCCATCGTCGTGAGCAACGCGAACGACGAGGTCGCGGACTCATCGGCAAAGATGACGTTGTCGGGCGTCATCGCGGCAATCACCTGTGCCACGCCGAGAGCGGTCAAGGGGCCGTCTGGCAGTTCCGGCAATTGCAGCGGAATCCGCACCGGCGAACGCGCGGGGGCGCCGAGTGAGTCGGCCAGCGCCGCGAGAGCCTGGGCGCCGTCCTGATGCGCGTGCGCAAGGTAACTGAGGTGCGATCCCGCGGGCACGCACCAGCTCGGCTTGCCGGGATACGCGAAGAAGGACACGGGCGGCTTGGCGCCGACGAAGATGATCTGCTCGAAGTCCTTCAGGAAGTCGACGATCTGTTCCGCGAAGTAGGGAATGCGTTCGACTGGAACGCGACCTGCGCCGAGTTCGGCATGCGGCGCGAACGTGTCGCACAGCAATCGTGCGCCCGTCTTTGCCTGCACGCGACCGGCGGCCTCGAGGCCCGCGCCGTAGAGCGACGCACCGCGTAACAGCAGCGCGGTTTTCCTGCCATTCGACAACAGCCTGGCTGCGGCATCGATAGCGTTCGCGCTGGCCGGCGCAGCAACCACATCCGGCAGCTTCTGCTCGGCGCGCTGAGCTTCGTTCCAGGCGGTGTCGGCCGGGAGAATCAGCGTGGACACGCCACCGGGCGTCGAGCGAGCAGCCTGGACCGCCCGCGCCGCATCCGACGCGACGCCGTCAGCACTCTTCGATTCGTGAATCCAGGAAGACACCGGGCGCGCAAAGCCGACGATGTCGGACGTCAGCGGGGCGTCGTACTGCAGGTGATAGGTGGCGTGATCGCCGACGATGTTCACCAGCGGCGTGCTGGCGCGACGCGCGTTGTGCAGGTTCGCCAGGCCATTGGCAAGGCCGGGCCCCAGGTGCAGCAGCGTCGCGGCCGGCTTGCCGGCGACCCGTCCGTAGCCATCGGCTGCGCCAGTGACCACGCCTTCAAACAGGCACAGCACGGAACGCATCTGCGGCACCGAGTCGAGCGCGGCGACGAAATGCATCTCCGAAGTGCCGGGGTTGCCGAAGCAGACTTCGACTTCGCAATTGACCAGGGTCTGCAGCAGGGACTGGGCGCCGTTCATTGTCGTTCTCCGTCTCAGGCCGCCATTCTAGACCCGGCAACCACGGGATCGCCCGCGCGAGCTCCCCGAAATCCAGCAACGGACCAACGACAGGAGCACCCTTGTGCGCGTCCCGGCATCGCGCGACCATCGATCGCCCCCGCCGGGCTGCAATGGATCGGAACGCGATGAACCTCACGCTGGGAATGATTGGACTCGGTCGGATGGGCGGCAACATGAGTCGTCGCCTCGCGCGCGCCGGTCATACCGTATTGGCCTGGGATCGCTCTGCCGAGGCTCGCGCCGCAATGGCGGATGAGCCGCGCATCTCGCCCGCCGACACGCTGGAGGCGCTCGTGGCGGGCTTGCCCTCGCCGAAGCTCGTCTGGTTGATGCTGCCCGCCGGGGCGCCCACGGATGAAACGCTGGCCCGGCTGGCGTCCCTGCTGTCGCCCGGCGACATCGTCGTCGACGGCGCTAACGCGATGTACAAGGACAGCCAGCGGCACGCGTCGGACCTCGGCGCACACGGCATCCTGTTCGTCGATGCCGGCGTCTCGGGTGGCGTCTGGGGCCTCGAGAACGGTTACGGACTGATGGTGGGTGGCGAAGGTGCGGCTGTCCGCGCGATCGAACCCGTGCTGCAGGCGCTGGCGCCTGCACCGGATCGCGGTTGGGTGCACTGCGGTCCGGCGGGCGCGGGGCACTTCACCAAGATGGTCCACAACGGTATCGAGTACGGAATGATGCAGGCCTATGCCGAAGGGCTGGCGTTGATGCGCGCCAAGAGCGAGTTTGCGCTAGACCTGCCACAGATCACGGCAGCCTGGCGACACGGCACGGTGATTCGGTCCTGGCTGCTGGACCTCACGGCCGAGTTCCTGGCCAGGGACGCCACGCTCGAGTCGACAGCGCCGTTCGTGGCGGATTCCGGAGAAGGCCGCTGGACGGCCATCGAGTCCATTGAACTAGGTGTGCCGACGCCCGTCATGACGCTGTCACTGATGGAACGCTTCGCGAGCCAGGGCAAAGGCGATTTCACCAACCGATTGCTGGCACGAATGCGGCAGGCCTTCGGCGGGCACGCGGTGAAAACGAAGTGACCGTCAGCCGCAGGGTGTCGAAATTGTAACCGACGGCGGGTCGTACCAGCCGCCAAAGCGTTCGACCATGCGCGCCGCGCCATCCGGTCCCCAGCTGCCCGACGCATACCGTTCTGCCTGGGGGCCGCTGGCCAGCAGTCGATCCACGATGTCCCAGGCCACCTCGACGGAATCCTGGCGCGCGAACAACGTCGCGTCGCCACGCATTGCATCACCCAGCAGTCGCTCGTACGGCGTCATCTCATCCGTCCGCGAATTGCAGGCATAGAGTTCGGTTTCCTCGCCCACCATTGCTTCGCCGGCATCCTTGGTGCGGACACCGAGCGCAATCGCAATGCGGTCCGGTCCGAGCCTGAACCGCAGGTAATTCGCGCGCGGCGGCAGGGTTTCATCGAACAGTCGCTGTGGCGGACGTCGAAACGTCGCCATCACCTCGGTTGCTGTCACCGGCATCCGCTTCCCGGTCCGGATGAAAAACGGCACGTCGGCCCAGCGCCACGAATCGATCTCGAAACGCAGTGCTGCGTACGTTTCGGCATCCGAGTTTGGACTGACGCCGTCCTCGCTGCGATACCCCTCGTACTGGCCGCGCACGATGTCGCGGCGGTCCGGGTGCCGGATGGCGCGCAGCACCTTCATCTTCTCGTCGCGCATCGCTTCGGGGCCGGTGCCGATGGGCGGTTCCATCGCCAGGATCGCCAGCACCTGCAGCAGGTGGTTCTGCACGACGTCCCGCACCGCGCCGAGTTCTTCGTACAGCCTGCCACGGCCCTCGACGCCGAACTTCTCGGCCATGGTGATCTGCACGTGCTCGACGTGCGTGCGGTTCCACAGCGGCTCGATGATGGAGTTGGCGAACCGGAAGTACAGCAGGTTCTGCACGGCTTCCTTGCCGAGAAAGTGATCGATGCGATAAATCGATTTCTCGTCGACGACCTGGCGCAGCGCGCGGTTGATCGTCCGGGCGCTCGAGAGATCGCGCCCGAGGGGCTTCTCGACGACGACACGGGCGTTCGCCGCGCAACCCGAGCTGCCGAGCTTCGCGGCGACCGTCGCGAATAAACTCGGCGGAATAGCCAGGTAGTGGCAGGGACGCCGGGCACCGTCCAGTGCCTTGCGCAACGCGACGAAGGTGGCGTCGTCGCGGTAGTCGCCGTCGACGAGCTGCAACCTGGCTTCAAGACGCCGCAGCGCTTCCGGGTCGGTGCCGTCGCCTTGCTGCGCCAGGCTTTCCCGCAGCCGGACGATCAATGAATCCCGCGTCTGTCCGCCACGTGCGACGCCGACGACGATCTCCGGCAATCGGCCGCGTCGCTCGAGATTCTCGAGCGCGGGAAGAATCTTCTTGAAGGCAAGGTCGCCCGTGATGCCGAACACGACCAATGCGTCGGAGTACTCGCCGTTCATGTCGTCGGTTACCCGGGTTGCGACGCCATGCGCATATTACGGCCGTTCCGGCAGCTGCAGGTGCTTCAGCACTCGATTGAGGTTCTTGCGCATCTCGGTGAGCTGGCCCAACGCGGCGAGTGTCCGCATGAAGTCCTTCAACGGCTGCAGCGGATAGCCGCCGTAGTGCCCCGGTTCGGGCACATCGCTGGTCACCGTCGAACGTCCTGCCAGCACGACATCGTCCGCCAGTTTGAGGTGCGCCGAGACCACGCTGTTGCCTCCGGTCATGAAACGTCGTCCGATCTTCGTCGATCCCGCCATCATGAAGCCAGCGGTGTAAAACCCGTCCTCGCCCAGGTCGCAGTTGTGCGCGATGTGGCAGATGTTGTCGAGTTTCGTGCCCGAGCGGATATAAGTCGACGACAGCGTCGCGCGATCGATCGCGCAATTGCTGCCGATCTCGACCTCGTCGCCGATGCATACATTACCCAGGTGCGACAGCTTCTGCGGTCGCCGGCTCGGGCCCACCGCATAGCCAAAGCCGTCGCTGCCGATGCTGGTGTGCGGATGCACTTCGCAGTCCCGTCCTAGTTCGCATCCGGCACCGACGAAGACGTGCGGATGCAGCAAGGTGTTGGGGCCGAGGCGCGCGTCGTTCTCGACGACGACGTGCGACCCGATGCAGCAGCCGTCGCCGATGACGGCGTTTGCACCGATCACGCAGTACGGTCCCAGGAGCACGCCGGCGCCAATCGTGGCGGACGCATGGACGACGGCCGTGGGGTGGCGTTCGCCCCACTGGGTGAAGCGCTCGCGTTTGCGGTCGAAATGCTTGAGCAGTACCGCCATTCCCATCGACACGGTCTTGACCGAGAAGCAGCAGCCGAACGCAACTTCCGTTGCCGCGAGCTGATCGACGATGTCGCGCTGCACGACGAGAATGGCGGCCCCGCGTTCGCGCGCGTTGGCGAGTTGCGCCTGGTCGCTGACGAAGACGAGGCTGTTCGGACCGGCATCGCACGGCATGTGGCAGTGGGTGGCGGCTGCATCCAGGTCGCCGTGCAGGTACGTGAAGGTGTCCCCATGGCTGCCCTGGACCGTGTGTGCATTGAGCATGGGGAATCCCTTCTTGTAATTGACGGCCGGTGCTCTGTGGCCCGGCCGGAAGCAGCCTCAGGCGGCCGCATTCGCCAGCGTCACGCGCGCGGTCACCTTGCCGTCGAAGTCCAGCCACTGGTGATTGGCGAAATCGTACAACTTGCAACGCTGCACGACGTCCATGTAGGTGCGCCGGGTGATGCGGTAATCGCAAAGTTCCGGGAACTTGTCGCGCAGCACTTGCTGGGCTGCACGCAGCGAGAACATCGGAATTCCCGGGTTCAGGTGATGCGCGTTGTGTTCCATGATGTTGTGCATCAGGCGGTCCAGGCCCCACGGGAAGCGCACGCAGGCAGTGGACGTGAGGTAAGCACGGTTGCGCTGCCATTCCTGGCGGTTCTGGAACCAGGCGATGCCCGGGTTGGTGTGGTGCAGGTACACCACGAAGCCGATCACGCCGTTCCACAGCAGGAACGGGACGATGACGGCCAGCGTGATCAGCAGCGCGACCGACTGCTCCGTTGCGGCTGCGGCGTACACGACGCCGCCGACCCATGCGGCGGCAAACGTCGTCACGAGCAGGCTGTCCAGCTTGTACTTGCGGCGGCTCGAACCGACTTCCTTTTTGCTGGCGAAGAACAGCTTCTTCCACCACATCTCATACAGGTAATACGCGCCCCAACCGAGGCCTGACCGATACAGCCGTTCGAGTGCCCGGCGGTAGCCCGGCAGCGCATCGAACTCGGCTTTGGAGTAGGGCGCCCAGACCTGGTCGCGGCCCTTGAGGTTATTGAAGCCGTGATGCGCCGTGTTGTGTCCCATTTCCCACAGGCTGAACGCGGTCAACGACGGCAGGAAGGCGATTCGTCCGCAGACGGCATTGAGCCGCGCGCTCGAGAAGAAACTGCCATGGCAGGCGTCGTGGCCGACGAGAAAAAGCCGGACGATTGCCAGCGTCACGACCAGCGTGCCGAGCAATTTCAGCAGCAGGCTATCGGCCAGCAGGACGATCGCGGTTCCTGCACTGAAAAACGCGATATCGAGCAGCAGCACCAAGGCCGGCAGCAGGATCTGGGTGTTGGAAGTCTCGAAGGAACACAGCAGGGCCTTGCGGTTCCAGGTGTTCGCTGGCGGGCTGGCTTGCATGTCGTGGGGCGCCTCGTCGGTCCGTAGGGAGACAGTGCGGACGCGACAGCAAAAGGCAGCGCGCGGTCGCACATTCTACCCCAGGTGGGTCGGCATGGCTTGACGCGGTGCAATGCGCAGTCTGCAGGGTTCAGGCCAGCGCAGCGAGCAGCCCGGCCCGCGCGTCAGTGCGCGGGCTTTTTGTCCGTGTCGAGGCGGTCGTGGCGCCGCAGCATCTCCTGCAGTCGCGCGTGATCGATCGCCACGAGGCGATTGCCGTCGATGCCCGTCATCGTTCGTGCCGCCACCAGGGCGTTGACGATGGCCTCCTCCGTGGCCAGCACGGTGGCTTCAAACAGGCCGTCGAGCCGGTCGTTCGGAACGAAGGCAGCCTGCTGCAGGCTCTCCGTCGCGGTGGCTGCGGCCGAATTGGCCGTGGAGAACGCGAGGAAGATGTCACCCGAACCGTTGCCCGCCGTGCCACCGGTACGTGCGATACCCATCGCGGCGCGCCGCGCGATGCGCTTGAGTTGCGTCGGCAGCAGCGGCGCGTCGGTTGCGACGACGACGATGATCGAACCGAGTTCGTTGACGGGGCCGCTCTCCCTGGTGAACGGCGCATCGTCGGGCCAGTCGCGGCCGATGGGGATGCCGGCCACCTGCAACTGCGAACGTCGGCCGAAGTTCGACTGCACCAGGACGCCGACCGTGTAGTCAGCAATGCCATGCACCCGGACGCGTCGTGACGACGTGCCCGTGCCGCCCTTGAATTCGAACGTGTGCATGCCCGTGCCGCCGCCGACATTGCCTTCGGCGATGGCGCCACCGCGCGCACCGTCGAGTGCGGCAAAGACGTGCTCGCGCTGCACGTGGAAGCCGTTGAGGTCGTTGAGGTAGCCGTCCCAGGTCTCCGCCACCACGGGCAGGCCCCACAGTTGCTCCGTGCCGCCGTGCTGCAGCATCCACGCGATCACCGAATCGCGCACGACGCCCACGCTGTGTGTGTTCGTGATCAGGATCGGAGTGCCGACGATGCCGGACTCTTCGATCCAGATCGTGCCCGTCATCTCGCCGTTGCCATTGCCTACCGCGTAGGCGCCGAAGACTCCGCTCAAGTCCTTGCGGCCGCGTGGCAGCACGGCGGTCACGCCAGTACGCACCGGTCCTTTGCCGACCTCGAGCTTGCCGTCACCTGCGATCAGCGTCGTGTAGCCGACTTCGACGCCCGCGACGTCGGTGATCGCGTTGAGTGGCCCCGGCGTTCCCGGAAACGGAATTCCCAGGTCGCGGGCACGCGGTTCGGCGGCGGCGGTTCCCATGGTGAGGATCACTCCGAGGAAGGCGGCGCGAAGGAGGGCGCGCGTAAAGAATGGAGTTCCGTGCGTGGACATGTTCGTCACCGTTGGCAGCTGCGTCGGGATACTTGCATGCGCAGTGGGAAATGCTTGATCGAGCCTTGCGGCGGACGAGGCCGGTCAAAAATACGGCTTTGGCCCAGTTAGTCAAGGCGCGTGGCCAGGGCGCGCACCCCGGGTATGCTTGGCTTGCGCCTACCGGCAGGGGGAAGTCGTGAACCCATCCAAACGTGCCCGCGGGTTAAGTGGTCATCGCACGGTTCGCGTCCCATCCGCTGGCGGGCAACATGCACTTCGATCCAACGTCGCTCCCGGCGTATCGGGCGATCGCCGCTCAGCTGCTGCGCAAGCCACGCTGAACGCGGCGCTTCCTCGGTATAGTGCCGCCTTGTCGGCCATTCACTGGGAGCGCGCGGGATGAAGATGCGGAGAATCGGGAAGGTGTTGGCATGGATCGGCGGCCTGCTCGTTGCCGGTCTGGCCGTGGCATCAATGTGGTTCTGGTTCACGCCCGTCGGGCTGAACAACTACGTCAACAAGATCACCCTGCAGCTCACCGCCGATTCGCCGCAGATCCTCACCCAGCTCGGTTTCATCGACAACACGCCATTCGACTTCCACAGCGGCAAGCTCGATGACCAGACCAAAGTGCACGAAGACAAAGCTCTGGCCCGGCTGCGGAAAGCGCGCGCCGGTCTCGACAAGTACGGTCCTGACGGCCTCTCGGGCCAGGAACTCATTACCTGGAAAACCACTGCGTGGTTCCTGGACGACCTGATCCGCCAGGGCGAATTCGAGCACAACGGCTACCGCGTCAACCAGATTTCTGGAGTCACGGTCAGCACTCCGCAATTCCTGACCGACGCCCACGTCATCAAGAACGAGCGCAGCATCGAGCGGTACCTGTCGCGCCTCGCCGAATTCGGACGCGTCCTGCGCGAGACGAAGGTACGGGTCGAGGACGACCGTGCGGCCGGCGTGATCCCGCCGGATTTCGTGATCGATCAGTCCCTGGTCGGCATGCGCGCGTTCATCGCCGACGGCGCCGCGAAGAATCCGCTGGTCACGACGCTGCCGGCGAAGCTCGAGAAGATCGAGTCGCTGACGCCCGATGAACGTCAGGCGTACGTCAAGCGTGCCGAGGAACTCGTCGCCAGCGAAGTCATCCCGGGCTACCAGGCGATGATCGCGCTGTTCGAAGACATGCGGCCACAGGCCAGCCATGACGCCGGAATCTGGCGCATTCCCGACGGCGACCGCATCTACGCGGCCGGGCTTCAGTCGAGCACGACTACCAACCTGTCGGCCGACGAAATCCACGCGCTCGGCCTGTCGGAGGTGGAGCGCATCGAACTTGAAATGGTGACGATCCTCGATGCCCAGGGCGTCCAGGGCACCACGCTTGCCGAGCGCATCGAGCAGCTGAACACCGCTCCGGCGCAGAACTTTCCGAACACCGACGCGGGCCGTGCGGAAGTGATCGCGTACCTGCACCAGATCAACGACCGTGTCATGGCGGCAGCGCCGAAGTTCTTCCTGACCATCCCGCCGCAGCCGCTCGAGATCGTGCGGGTGCCTGAGTATTCCCAGGATTCGTCACCGGGCGGCTACTACAACCCGCCGGCACTCGATGGCTCGCGGCCGGGCCGCTTTTACATCAACCAGAAAGACACGGCCGACAACCCGAAATGGACGCTGCCCACCCTGATGATTCACGAAGGTGCGCCGGGTCATCACTTCCAGCTCTCCGCGCAGCAGCTGATCAAGGGAGTGCCGATGTTGCGCAAGGTGCTGCCGTTCGGCGCCTATGCCGAAGGCTGGGCGCTCTATGCCGAGCGTGTCGCCAAGGTCGACATGGGTTTCTACGACACGGATCCACTCGGTGACCTCGGCCGGTTGCAGGCGGAGATGTTCCGTGCGGTGCGCCTGGTCGTCGATACGGGCATGCACGCCAAGCACTGGTCGCGCGAGCAGGCGATCGAATACATGGTGGCGAAGACCGGCATGAGCGATGCCGAAGTCATGCGCGAGATCGAGCGCTACGTCGTGTGGCCGGGCCAGGCCACTTCGTACAAAGTCGGTCAGCTGGCGATGTTGCGCATGCGCGAAGAAGCAGAGAAGACCCTTGGGCCCCGCTTCGACCTGCGTGGGTTCCACGAAGTGATCCTGATGAACGGCTCGATGCCGCTCGCCGTGCTCGAGGAGGTGGTGCAGGAGTGGATCAAGGCGCAACAAGCCAAGCCGTCCGCATGACTGTCTAACAGCAGCCTGAGCGCGTATTTCACCGAGTACCCACCGACCTGTCGAAGTGCTAACTTTTCGGTCATGAACACCATCGAAGCAGCCGTCGCCACCGACGCCAAGGTATCCGGTCCGCTGACCGACCAGAGCGTCGCCAAGCAGTTGCTGTTCGGCAACGTCCTGGAAGAAAACCTGTTCCCGTATCCCGCGATCAGCGACCACGATCGCGAAGTGCTCGGCTTGATCGTCGAGTCCATCGACCGGTTCCTCGAAGGGAAACAGGCCGATTTCGCGCGCTGGGATCGCGCAGCCCGCCAGCCCGACGAGTTCGTCCAGTCGCTGCGCGAGCTCGGCCTGTTCGGCTTGATCATCCCCGAGGAGTTCGGTGGGCTCGGCCTGTCGAACGCGGCCTATGCGCGCGTGCTGGCCCAGACCAGCAGCTACGACAGTTCGGTGTCGCTCACGATCGGTGCACACAGTTCGATCGGCATGAAGGGGCTGTTGCTGTTCGGCACGGCCGAACAGAAGGCGCGCTACCTGCCGAAGCTCGCCACGGGCGAAATGATCGCCGCTTTCTGCCTGACCGAATCCGGCGCCGGCTCCGACGCTGCTGCCATTCGCACCGCTGCAAAGCGCAGTGCGGACGGTAGTTTCACCCTCAACGGCGAAAAGCTCTGGATCACCAACGGCGGCATCGCGGATTTCTACACGGTGTTCGCCCGCACCGACGGGCCGGAAGGCAAGGTCACGGCCTTCATCGTCGAAGCCGCCTGGCCCGGCGTCAGTCACGGCGCGCACGAAGACAAGATGGGAATTCGCGCCTCTTGCACGACCACGGTTGCCTTCAATGAGGTGCGCGTGCCGGCCGAGAACGTGCTCGGCGAGGTCGGCAAGGGCTTCAAGGTCGCGATGGGGATCCTGAACAACGGCCGCACGGGCCTGGGCGGCGGCGCCGTCGGCGGCATGAAGGCGCTCATCCGCCGATCCGTGGCGCAGGCGCAGGAGCGCAAGCAGTTCGACAAGCCCATTGCGGAATACGGGCTGGTGCGCGAGAAGATCGCGCAGATGACGGTCGAGTGCTTCGCCGCGGAGAGCGCGGTCTGGATGGTGGCGCACTACATCGACAGTGGCTGCGAGGATTACTCCGTCGAGGCGGCGATCACCAAGGTGTTTGCCAGCGAGGCCATGCAGCGTACGGCCTACGAGAGCCTGCAGATCGCGGGCGGCAACGGCTACATGCGCGAATTACCCTACGAGCAATACGTGCGCGATGCCCGCATCCTGCCGATCTTCGAAGGCACTAACGAGATTCTCCGGCTCTACATCGCGCTGTCGTCGCTGAAGGACGTAGGCGCTTCGTTGAAGGAACTGCAATCGGCGGTCAGTTCGATCTTCAACGATCCGATCAAGGGTTTCGGCGTGCTCTCCGGGTATGCCGAGCGACGCTTTGCCCGCGCCACGGGCCTCGGCGCCGCAGTCAAGGTCACCACGCCCGTCGCACCGGCATTGCGGCCGCTGGTGGACATCTATGAGAGCTACGCCCGCGCAACCGCACGCGTAGCCGAGAGCGTGCTGCGGAAATATGGCAGGGGCATTTCCGAGCAGCAGCACTCGCAACGGCGCATCGCGGACCTGATGATCGACTTGTTCGTCGGGCTCTGCGTGGTCTCACGCGCGGATTCGATCATCAAGAGCGACCCGGCCTCGGCGACCCAGGTGACTGATATCGCCAGGGTATTCACTCACCAGGCGCGTCGTCGCATGGTCCGTAACGTGCGTGGGTTGAGCCACAACGAGGACCAGTCGATCGAGGCGCTGGCGGGTGCCATCCTGGAAAAGGGCCGCTATCCGTGGGACGTGCTCTAGGCAGCCAGGTCTTCGACCTGCGTGAGCAGGTAGAGAACGATTGCGGCGAGCATTACTGTGGCTGCAAATGCCATGGCGGGTCTCCTCGGCGCGCCGACGTGGCGCTGTGTGACTGATGACCATGAGATGCCGCAGCGGCGCGCAGGGTTGCACACGGACGATGGATCGCGACGAAGCGTGCGCTTCGTACGATGAACCGAATGCAGGCGGGCAGGGCGCGCCGCTTCAGCGCGAGAGGTCGAGCATCAGCTTGCCGATGTGGACGCTCGATTCCATGACGCGATGGGCCTCGGCCGCCTGTTCGAGCGGAAAGACCTGGTGAATGACGGGGCCCGCACGGCCGGCGTCCAGCACGGGCCAGACGCGCTCGCGCAAATCTCTGGCAATCGCCGCTTTCTGGGCCGTGGTCCGCGGGCGCATCGTTGACCCGGTGATGGTCATGCGACGCCGCATGATGTCGAACAGGTCGAGGCCTTCAACGCGCGTGCCCCCCTGGGTTGCAACTTCGACCAGTCGGCCGTCCATCGCCAGGCACTTCAGGTTGCGCTCGAAATAAGGTGCCCCGACGATGTCGATGATCACGTCGACACCGCGACCGCCGGTCAGTTCTGCAATGCGCTCGGCGAAGTCTGCCGTCCGGTAATTGATCGCAGCGTCTGCGCCCAGTCGCACGCACGCAGCGCATTTCTCGTCGTTGCCGGCGGTGGTGTAGGTGCGCGCCCCGAACTCGCGCGCGAGTTGAATGGCCGTGACGCCGATACCGCTGCTGCCGCCGTGCACCAGCACCGTCTCGCCGCGTGCGAGACGTCCATGAATAAACAGGTTGGCCCAGACGGTGAAGTACGTTTCGGGCAGGGCTGCGGCGCGGACGGCGTCGTAGCTGTGTGGCCAGGGCAGGCACTGCGTGACTGGCGCAGCGCAGTACTCGGCGTACCCGCCGCCATTCGCAAGCGCGCACACACGTTCGCCGATCGCGTAGCCCTGCGCTTCACTCCCAAGCGCGACGACTTCGCCCGCCACCTCGAGACCGATGATCGGGCTAGCCCCGGGAGGCGCCGGGTACAGTCCCTTGCGCTGTGCAACGTCGGGACGGTTCACGCCTGCGGCCTGCACCCGGATGAGGACTTCGTCGGGCCCGGGTTGCGGCACGGCCGTCGTGCCGATTGTCAGGACTTCGGGTCCGCCGGCGGCCGTCGCGGCAACGTAGCGCATGGTCTCGGGAATCATCGACCGATCCTACCGCAGAACACGCGGCCATCCATGGCCCGTAGCCGGTTGCGCCCTGCGGGGTCGCCCGAGCGACCAGTGCTCGA
>JAABQQ010000032.1 GCA_011391405.1 Gammaproteobacteria bacterium | reverse complement strand
CGGCTGGGAGCTGCATTTTCCGATCGAGTACGCGCACGGCCTGTTCGACGCGATCTTTGCGGCGGGCGCCGACTACGGCATCGGCATGGCAGGCATGCGCGCGATGGAGTCGCTGCGCATGGAGAAGTCGTACCGCATGTGGGGCAGCGACCTGACGCGCGACAATACGCCGCTCGAGGGCGGTCTCGCGCGTTTCGTGCGCATGGACAAGGGGCCCTTCAAGGGTCGCGAGGCGCTCGAGCAGCAGCAGAAGAATGGCGTGCCGCTCAGCTTCGTCACGCTCGAAGTGCACGGGGTCACGGAGGCCGATCCGCTCGGCAACGAACCGATCTTCGCGCCCGATGGCAAGCTCGTCGGCCGCGCCACCTCGGGCTATTACGGGCATTGCCTGCGCAAGAGCCTCGCCATCGGTTACGTGAAACCGGAGTTTTCCGCCGTCGGCACCGAACTCAGCGTTGAAGTGCTCGGCGAACGGAAGCGTGCGACGGTGCTGGTCGATTCGCCGTACGATCCGCAGAACACCGACCTGAGGGCCTGATGCGGAAGTTCTCCGGCTGGACACTGCTCAAGGAAGCGTTCGGCGGCCAGCAGGGCTGGACGCCGCAATGGCGCCGTGTCGCGCCGCAACCGGAGTACGACGCCATCATCATCGGTGGCGGGGGGCACGGGCTGGCCGCAGCGTATTACCTGGCGTCGGAGCACGGCATCACCCGCACGGCCGTGCTCGAGAAAGGCTGGATCGGTGGCGGCAACACGGGTCGCAATACGACCATCATCCGTTCGAATTACCTGTTCGACGAGAGCGCAGCGCTGTACGACCACGCGCTCAAGCTGTGGGAGGGCCTGTCGCAGGTCCTGAACTACAACGTCATGTTCTCGCCGCGTGGAGTCATGATGCTGGCGCACACCGTGCACGACGTGCAGGTGGCCAAGCGTCACATTCATGCCAACCGCGGCAACGGTGTCGACAACGAGTGGCTGTCGCCGGAGGAGGCCAAGGCCTACTGTCCGCCGCTCAACATCGAGCGGAACATTCGCTACCCCGTGCTGGGTGCGGCGTTGCAGCGACGCGGCGGCACTGCCCGGCACGATGCCGTGGCCTGGGGCTATGCGCGCGCTGCCGATGCACTTGGCGTCGACATCATCGAAAATTGCGAGGTCACGGGCCTGGTTCGTGACGGATCCGGCGCAATGGAGGCAGTGCAGACCTCGCGCGGCTTGATCCGTTGCCGTCGAGTCGGCGTTTCGGCTGCCGGCAACACCAGCGTCGTGCTGGGTCTCGCCGGCGTGCGACTGCCGCTCGAGAGCTTCCCGCTGCAGGCGCTGGTCTCCGAACCCGTAAAACCGGTCGTACCGTGCGTGGTGATGTCGGGCTCGATCCATGCGTACATCAGCCAGTCCGATAAGGGTGAACTGGTGATTGGCGCCGGTACCGACGCCTACACGAGTTACACACAGCGCGGTGCGCTGCACGTCAACTCACACACGCTGTCCGCGGTCTGCGAATTGTTCCCGGCGTTCCGTCGCATGCGCATGCTGCGCAACTGGGGCGGCATCGTCGACGTGACGCCGGACCGCTCGCCCATCATCGCCCGGACGCCCGTGCCGGGTCTGTACGTGAACTGCGGCTGGGGCACGGGCGGATTCAAGGCCACACCGGGTTCCGGTCACCTGCTCGCGTGGACGATGGCCAGGGACGAACCGCACCCGATCAACGCGCCGTTCACGATCGAGCGGTTCCGCGACGGTCACCTGATCGACGAGGCGGCCGCTGCAGCCGTCGCGCACTGAGCCCGCCATGCTGCTGATCCAGTGTCCGTATTGCGGCCCGCGCCCCGAACTGGAGTTTGCGTATGCGGGACAGGCGCACGTCGCCCGTCCTGCCGATCCCTCGGCCACGACGCCGGACCAGTGGACGGAGTTCCTGTACCTGCGCAACAACACCAGGGGCATCCACGCGGAGCGCTGGCGCCACGTGCGCGGCTGCGCGCGTTTCTTCAACGCGCTGCGTGACACCACCACGGACCATTTCCTGGCGACCTACCGCGCTGGTGAGCCAATGCCTGTGCTCCCGATGGGGCAGAAGCCGTGAGCGGACGTCGCATCGAACAGGGCGGGCGCGTCGAGCGTTCGCGCGCTATCCGCTTCACCTTCGACGGCAAAGGCTACAGCGGCTTCGCCGGCGACACGCTCGCATCCGCGCTGCTGGCGAACGGCGTGCAGGTGTTCGGTCGCTCGTTCAAGTATCACCGTCCGCGTGGCGTCTTTGCCGCCGGATCGGAGGAGCCCAACGCCCTGGTCACGGTGATGCGTGACGAGGCGCGCTGCACGCCGAATCTGCGCGCGACCCAGGTCGAGCTGTACGACGGCCTCGTCGCCCGGAGCCAGAACCGCTGGCCGAGCCTCGACTTCGACGTGCAGGCCGTCAACGACCTGATGTCGCCGCTGCTGCCGGCGGCGTTCTATTATAAGACGTTCATGTGGCCCCGCGCTGCGTGGCACAAGGTGTACGAGCCGATCATTCGCCGTGCGGCAGGCCTCGGCGAACCGCCCACGTTGCCGGATCCGGACCGTTACTCGCAGCGCTTCGCACATTGCGACGTCCTGGTCGTCGGTGCAGGCCCTGCCGGCATCGCCGCAGCGCTGACGGCCTCCGCCAGTGGTGCGCGTGTGATGCTGTGCGACGAACAGCCGGAATTCGGCGGCTCGCTGCTCGACGAACCGACTGCCTCGATCGATGGCGCGACTGCCGCGGACTGGATTCGCAACTCGATCGCAACCTTGCGCTCGCGTGCCAACGTCACGCTGCTGACCAGGACGACGGCTTTCGGGTATTTCCCGCACAACCTGATCGGGTTGAACGAGCGGATCACGGAGCACCTGGCCGCCCCGCCCACCGACAGGCCGCGTGAACGGCTGTGGCAGGTGCGTGCGGCACGCGTGGTGATTGCCGCCGGCTCCATCGAGCGTCCGCTGGTGTTTCCTGGCAACGATCGTCCAGGTGTCATGCTCGCCTCGGCGGCTCGCACGTATCTGCACCGTTACGGTGTAGCAGTGGGGCAGAACATCGTATTGGTCACCGGCAGCGACGCGGCCTATTCGGCCGCGCTCGACCTGCACGCGGCTGGCGTGCGGGTGGCGTTGATCGCCGATGTGCGAGCGGATGCGGCCGGCGCGCCGCTCGACATTGCCCGGCAGGCGGGCATCGACGTCGTCACGGGCGCGACCGTACTCGGTACACGTGGCCGGCTCGGCGTGCGCGAAGTGACGATCGGCGTGCTTGGGAGGGGTGCAGTCAACGACACCCGCCGCGTCAAGTGCGACGCCTTGCTGGTCTCGGGCGGTTACACCCCCAGCGTCCACTTGTTTTCGCAGTCGCGCGGCAAGCTCGAGTTCAACGAAGCACGCCAGGCGTTCCTGCCGTCCATTTCGGCGGAGCCGGAATCGTCGGCAGGTTCGTGCCGCGGGATCGATGGCTACGCGCAGGTCCTGAATGACGGCGCGCGCGTGGGCGCGGAGTCGGCGCTGGCGACGGGGCATTCGGTCGCGACGCAGGAATACCGCGTGCAAGTCCACGAGTTCAGCATGCACGGCCTGCCGGGCGTGCTGCCGCAGGCCAACCACCTGCAGCCGTCGCGTGCATTCGTTGATTTCCAGAATGACGTCACCACCAAGGATCTCGCGCTCGCCATGCGCGAAGGGTTTGAATCGGTCGAGCACATCAAACGCTACACGACCACCGGCATGGCGACGGACCAGGGCAAGACCTCCAACATGAACGCGCTCGCGTTCGTGGCGAGCGAACTCGGCCGGACGATCCCCAAGGTGGGTCTCACGACGTTCCGCATGCCCTACACGCCGGTCACGTTCGGCATCTTCGCTGGCTACGACCGTGGCGACCTGTTCGATCCGGTCCGCACGACGCCGATGCACGACTGGGCGGTGCAGCAGGGCGCCGTGTTCGAGGACGTCGGCCAGTGGAAGCGGGCGCGGTATTTTCCGCGTCCCGGCGAAGACATGCACGCGGCAGTCGATCGTGAATGCCAGGCAGTGCGCGCAGGCGTCGGCCTGTTCGACGCGTCGACGCTCGGCAAGATCGAGGTGGTCGGTCCCGACGCCGCGACGTTCCTGTCACGCCTGTACGTGAACGGTTTCGCCACGCTGGCCGTGGGCCGCTCCCGGTACGGGATCCTGCTGCGCGACGACGGCTTCATTTACGACGACGGCGTGATCGCACGCATCGCCGAGGATCGGTTCCACGTCACGACCACGACCGGCGGCGCCGCGCGTGTGTTCGGGATGATGGAGGACTACCTGCAGACCGAGTGGCCGGACCTGCAGTGCTGGCTGACGTCGACCACCGAACAGTGGGCCGTGATCGCCGTGCAGGGACCACGCGCGCGTGACGTGCTTGCGCCGCTGGTCAGCGATGTCGACCTTGCGGCCGCGGCAATGCCGCACCTTGGCGTCACGCAGGGGCGCATCTGCGGCGTGCCCATGCGCCTCTTTCGCATGAGCTTCACGGGTGAGCTCGGCTACGAGGTCAACGTCCCCGCCGATTACGGGCTCGCCGTGTGGGAAGCGATTCATGCTTCGGGTCAGTCGCACGGCATCACGCCGTACGGCACCGAAACCATGCACGTGCTGCGCGCGGAGAAGGGCTACATCATCGTGGGCCAGGAGACCGACGGCACGGTGACGCCGGATGACGCGGGCCTCGGCTGGGCCATCGCGAAGTCGAAGCCGGACTTCGTCGGCAAGCGTTCGCTCGCGCGCGAGACGATGCACGCTCCCGATCGCAAGCAGCTGGTCGGACTGCTGACCGCGGACCCCAGGGTGGTGCTGGAGGAAGGTGCGCAGATCATTGCCACGCCCGGGCAGCACGCGCCGATGAAGATGATCGGCCACGTGACGTCCGCGTACCACAGTGCGGTACTTGGACGTTCAATTGCGCTCGCGCTGGTGCGCGGCGGTCGCGCACGGATTGGCGAGACGCTCTACGTGCCGATGCCCGGTGGTGAAATTGCGGTGCAGGTCACCGCGACCGTGTTCTACGACGTCGAAGGAGCGCGACTCCATGGCTGACGCAGCGCTCCGCCGCACTGTCGGCTTGCCCACGGCTGCCTGGCTCGAATCGCCGGTGCCTGCCTCACGCTTCATCCTGCGCGGTGCGGCCGCCGCCCGTGCCGCCGCCGGTCAGGGCTTCGGCCTGCCGTTACCCGAGACGGCTTGTCGTGCGGCCACGGACGGCAATCGCGCGGCGCTGTGGCTTGGGCCCGACGAGCAACTGCTGCTCGCACCGGACGGCGAGGTTGATTCAATCGAAGCTGCGCTGGCGCGCGCCCTGCAGGGACATGCGCACTCGCTGGTCGACGTGAGTCACCGCCAGGTGGGGATTGGCATACACGGGCCGCACGCGGAATGGCTGCTCGAAGCGCAGTGCCCTTTGCCGCTCAACCTGCGCGCCTTTCCGGTCGGCATGTGCACGCGCACGGTGTTCGGCAAGGCCGAGGTCGTGCTGTGGCGTCCTGCCGAGCAGGTATTCAGGCTCGAGGTCTGGCGTTCGTTCGCGACCTACGTGGTCGAGCTGCTGCGTGAGATCGAGCGCGAGTCGGCCGCTTGAGCGTGCCGGCAAAGACGCACCAGACTGCCGGTACCCAGCACACGTGAAACAGCACGATAGCGCTCCTGATCGCGGGCTCGAGTTCCTGGGCCTCCGGGTGCACCGCACGGTCTTTCCGCTGGCGGTGGCGCTGATCGTACTGGCCGTGATTGCGGCGCTGCTCGACCCGGTCGGATTCAATGCCTACGTCGCCCGACTGCGCGGTGGAATCCTGCAGCACTTCGACAGTTTCATCATGATCATGGGAAACCTGTTCGTGGTGCTGTGCGTGGTCCTCGCGCTGTCGCCCCTCGGCCGGATTCGTCTCGGCGGACCGCAGGCAAAGCCGCAGTTCGGCTTCGTGTCGTGGTTTTCGATGATGTTCGCCGCCGGCATGGGTGTCGGCCTGCTGTACTGGGGCGTCGCCGAGCCAGTGGCGGCATACACCGGTTGGCCGGATACACCCTTGAACGTCGCGCCTCGAACGCCGGCTGCGGCACACGCCGCGCTGGGTTCCGCGCTTTTCCACTGGGGCCTGCACCCGTGGGCCGTCTACCTCGTCACGGCACTTGTGGTGGGTTACTTCGCGTACAACAAGGGCTTGCCCTTCGCGATGAGCTCGGCACTGTCGCCGCTCATCGGGCATCGCCACGCCGGGCCCATCGGCCAGGGCGTCGACATCTTCACCGTGGTGTTGACCACGTTCGGCCTCGCGACGTCGCTGGGACTCGGCGCGATGCAGTCGGCCGCCGGCATGCACCTGGTTCTCGGCACGCCCGATGGTCTCGCGATGCAGGGGCTCTTCATCGCGGCCGTCTGCCTGATCGCGGGGTACTCGGTCTGGACCGGCATCGAGGTCGGGATCCTGCGCCTCTCCAACCTCAACATGGCGCTCGCCATCCTGCTGCTGGCGTTCTGCGCCGTGGGCTTCGGGCTCGGCGCCTACCTGACGGGCCTCCTGGCGGCGCTGGCGGACTACGCGCGCTTGATCCTGCCATTGTCCGATTGGAGGCTGCGTCCCGACACGGACTGGTATCACGCCTGGACGGTGTACTACTGGGCCTGGTGGTGCAGCTGGGGCCCGCTGGTCGGAGTGTTCATTGCGCGCGTCTCGCGTGGACGCACCATCCGCCAGATGGTGGGCGTGGTGATGGTGGCGCCTGCTGCATTCGCTGCATTGTGGTTCACCGCTTTCGGCGGTGGCGCCATCGCCCAGGT
>JAABQQ010000031.1 GCA_011391405.1 Gammaproteobacteria bacterium | reverse complement strand
CAGCATCGGCCCCAGTGCCAGCAGTCCATAGCCCACCGCCACGACGATCGGGTGGATCAGCAGGGCGCCACGCACGCCAACGAGCTGGTAGATGCGCGACACGAGGAACAACTGGATGCCGAAGCTGAACAGCGTCACCCAGAACTGGAAGTCGCCGTAGAACGCAGTGATCAACGAACCCATGTCCAGCGCGCCGCCGCTCGCCGCGACGCGCGCCACGGCATCGACCTTCACGTAATCGGCCAGGATGAACTCGCCCGTGGTGTTGATCCAGTTGAGCAGCACGACGAGCAGCGCGATCAGCAGCAGATAGCGATCACGCAGGACCAGGCCGATGCCACCGAACAGGCGCGGCACGGGTCGACCGTGTTCGGTCGAGATGGCGCGCGAGCCTTCGGGGATGGCGGCGCGTTCCGGCCCGGCGAGGAACAGCGTGGCGCCGAGGATGCCTGTCGCGAGGAGCATCAGTCCCATCGGCGACAGCGCCGTCACCGCGAGCTGGGTCACCTTCGCGCCGACCAGCGCGCCGAGGTTGGCCCCCAGCATGATCACGACGAAAAGGCGCTGGCCGCTCTTCACGTTGAAGGAATCCGCAGCGAACGCCCACATCTGCGACACGACCATCAGCCCGTAGATGCTGACCCAGATGTAGAAGGGAAACGCGATCGACACGCCGCGATGCGCGAGCGTGGCGAAAAGCGGCATCGTCACCACGAAGAAAATCGTCACCGCACGCAGCAGCCGCGCGCCGTCCAGATGGCGACGCACCCAGCCGTAGAAGGGGACCACGAACATCAGCACCAGCGCCGTGATCGCCACGGCGTACGAGCGCGTCTCGGCCGAGAATTTCGTCAACATGAAGGCTTCGCGCAGCGCCTTCACGACCTGGTACGACGAGAGCAGCAGGAAACCGTGCAGGAAGAACAGGAACGCGGCGCGGCCCTCCCCGGGCCGCACGCGCGTGACGAGCGACAGCAATCGCTCAAAGCGGCTCAGCTCGGCGTGTTCCGAGATCACCCGCAGGCTGCCTCAGCGATCCACGATGATGACGGGGTCGAGCACGAAGCCGAGTGCGCGCGGGGGATCCTGCGAATCCACACCCGACACGGTCAGGAAATACTTCGCTGTTTCGGTCTTGCGGCCGCCTCCCGGCAGTTGCAGTTTGAAGTAATACTTGTAGGGATCCGTGCCGTCATCGCTCGACTTCGTGAAACTCTCCGGACCGAACCTGTTGCCGCCGTTGCCCCTGTTCGACTGCATGCTCTCGAACCGGATCCAGAACGGGCTGCTCGATTGCCAGACGATGACGTTCCTGTCACTGCGCGACTTTGATTCGATGCGGGCATTGCCACCGCCGTACAGGCCGTCCGTCGGACTGAGCGGCTGGACGTCGATGTAGGTCGGGCTGCCTGTGGCAGGAACCGCTGCAACAGTGAAGTTAAAGGTCTGGTTCACCAGTCCTCCGTCGTTGCCGTCGGTCGTCGCACATGCCGCGAGCAGAACTGCGTTGAGCAAGATCGTCGACAGGCCCAGTGCCCGACTGATTGCTTTGATATCCATTGCACAACCTCCCCTGTTGGTCAGATTGTCGTACCGTCAAGAGCGATGCCGCTCGCAGGCAGGCAAACTCAAGAACAGCAGCGGCCGTCGGTCAGCCAGCGCTGATGATTTTCTTGTACTCGGCGTCCTGCAGCAGACTGCGGAACTCCGGCGCGGAACGCAACAGCGTCGGCGGGTATCCCAGCCGGACCAGGGCGGCGACCGCCCGGAGCGCAGTCTCGCGGTCACCCTTGTCGGCGGCAGAGACGCCAACGAAATACTGCACGTAGAGCATCTCCGGGCCGGCGGCAAGCGCCTCGGACAGGTGACGATTGGCCTGGTCCGGGTCGCCGATGCGGCCGTAGTAATACCCCAACTGCGCCCGCAAGGTGGCATCGGCTGGCTTGGCCTCGAGTTCAGTCTCGGCCAGCAGGATCGCACGCCGATAGCGCACGACGGCATCGTTCCTGCGCCCCTCGACCTGCCAGAGTGCATCGCCGAGGTTGCCCTGGATGACGTGGTCGTGCTCCCCGAGCGCGGCTGCACGCTCGTAATTTGCGACGGCTTCGGCAAACCGGCCGAGGTAGAAGTAGGAAGTCGCCAGGTTCGAGTAGGCTTCCTTCGACGGCTCGAGCCGCAGCGAGTGGTTGTATGCCTCCACCGCCTTGCTGAAGTCTCCCTCCATCTGCAGCGCGCCGCCGAGATTACTCCAGGCGTTCGCGCTCGAAGGCACCAGCTCGGCCACCTTGCGCAGGGCGATGGCGGCCTCGCCGATCTTGCCACGCTGGAACAGGTACGACCCGAGCGAGGCGTGGGCGCTCCAATAAGCTGGCTCGACTGCGATCGCCTTGCGGTAGGACACCTCGGCCTCCGCGCTCCTGCCCATGCCCTCGAGTGCGTCGCCAAGACCGATGTAGGCATCGGCGTCCTGCGAGTTACGCCCGATCAGCCCGCGGTAGGCCTCCGCGGCAGGTTCGAACCTCCCCGCAATGACGGCCATGCTGGCGAGCGCTTTCTCGGTCTCGACCTGCGACGGATCGAGTTCGAGAGCCTTCCGACAGACTTTGTCTGCGGCCACGAGAGGCGCCGGATCATCGGTGCGCTCGAACTGCCGGGCATAGGTCCGACAGAGGCCGGCATACGCTCCGGCAAACTCTGGATCGATGTCGATCGCCACCTTGAACGACGTCTCCGCTTGCTGCAGCCGACTGAGATCGCCCGGCTGGCGCAGGGCGCCGAGTCCGGCCAGGTACGGGTCGATGGCTCGCGTAACGAGCTGATGTTCCTGGCCTTTGCCGCGTAGCGGATCCGTGTCCTTGAGGACGACCTGCAGCGCATCCGTCACCGAGATGGCGATGTCGTCCTGCAGTTCCAGAACGTCGCGCCACGCGCGATCGAAATTGCCGGCCCAGACGTGATAACCCGTGGCAGTGTCAATCAGCTGCACCGTCACGCGAACGTCATCGCCGTTGCGACGCACGCTGCCCTCGAGGACGTGCCGCACGCCCAGCAACTGGCCGATCTTGCGGACGTCGAGATTCCGGCCCTTGAACTCGAAGGCGGACGTGCGAGCTGCCACGCGCAGTCCCGGAATCTGCGCGAGCTTCGTCGAAAGCTCCTCGCTCAGTCCGTCGCCCAGGTAGGCATTCCCTCCCCCTGCGCTCATGTCGACCAGGGGCAGCACGGCGATCGAGCGGGGCCCGGGTTCCAGCGGGGGGACGGACTTGACGCCAGAGGTCGCGGGGACGTCGAGCGAGCGCCACCAGGCGAAACCCGTCACCATCGCCATCAACGCAACGCCCACGACGATGACCGGCCCGATGGACTGGCGCGGGCGCGGCAACCTGCTCAGGACGCCCGTGCCATCGTCCCCCGCGTCGAGCACGATGCCTTCCGGCGTGATCTCGTAGGTCCACGCCAGTACCAGGACGATCGGCAGCCCGATCACCGCCAGGATGGTCAAAGCCGTCATCCACCAGTCCGGGAACTGCAGCGGTTCGAACGTGACCTCGGCGACCTGCAGCATGATCCACATTCCGACCAGGTAGGAGGCCGTGACCTTGAAAACGTGCCGACGCCTGAGTTCCACCAGCAGGTGCTGCACGCGGCCCCCGAACGTGGCCTGCGCGGCGTAGCCGGACGCGAGGAAATCCGGCGCGCTGGCAACCGGCGCCACCTGTTCGAAGTGAGCGATCAGCGCGTACGAGTCGTTGCCGACACTTGCGATGTAGCGGGGATGGCGGGGCTTGTCGCCGAACAGCTCGCGCAACGCGCCAACAGCGCGACGCAGCTTCTCTTCGGCGCCTTGGCGACCGGGCCAGACCTCGTTGCGCAAGGTGCGGTGGTCCACTGCCTCGCCATGCCGCGAGGCCAGGACGATGAGCACTTCGATCTGGTCATCCGTGAGGATGACGGTCTGGTCGGATTTTGACGCGCGGGATTCCCCGGGCTCTATGAGCCAGTCTCCGACATGGAAACCGTTCCGAAGGCCCTCGGCATCCATTGCCAAATGCCATCCCCTGCTTTAGGTGCAGCCTAGCAGACAGACCCGCAGATCTAGTCTAACGCAGGCTGGCCGAGGGCGCTCTCGAGGTCTGCGATCAGGTCGTCGACGTCTTCGAGGCCGATGGACAATCGCACAGTACCCGGACCAGTGTCGGCCCAGCGCCGCTGCTCGGCCGTGAGCCCCCGGGTCTTCTCCAATGCAGGGGGCACGACCAGTGACTCGGTCGACCCGAGACTCGCGGCGATCGCGAACAATTCCAGTCGCTCCGCAAACCGCGTCCCTGCTTCCTCGCCTGCTGCAAGGTCGATCGTGACGATGGTGCCGAAGTCAGGCATCTGCCGCAGGGCCAGGTCGTGGCCGGGATCACCCGGCAGGCCGGGATACCGGACGCGCTCGACTCGCGGGTGCTGCGCCAGGTGCTCTGCCACGCGCAGGGCATTCCGGCACTGGGCATCCCAGCGGACGAAATAGGTCTTCATGCCGCGCTGCAGGAGAAATGCGGCGTGGGGGTCGAGTGTCGGCCCGAGGATCGACACGTCGTCGCGCATCGAGTCGATAAGTTCGGCGCGTCCGATCACGGCGCCCCCCATGACGTCGCCATGCCCGGACGCGTACTTCGTCAGGCTGTGCGCAAACAGGTCGACGTCGAACTGTCCGTGGTTGTGCAGACCCGCGAGCGTGTTGTCGAGCAGGGTCAATGCGCCATGGCGGCGCGCGCTCGCAGTGAGCCGTTCGATGTCGGCGATCTTGAGAGCCGGGTTCGTCGGCGACTCGAACACGACGAGGCGAGTCGGCGTGGCGGCCAGGACGCGTTCGAGGCCTTCGAGGTCGTCGATCGACAGCATCGTGCTCGCGACGCCGAAGCGGCGCAGCACGCGGCCAATCAGCGCGCGCGTGGGCTGGTACTGCTCGGCGAAGTGCACCACGTGGTCGCCGGACTTGAGCAGCGCAATGAGGGGCATCGCTATCGCCGCGACACCCGACCCGGTGAGCAGGCACGCATCGCGCCCCTGCAACCCGGCCAGCAGCAGTTCGAGCTGCCGCAGCGTGGGATTCGAGACGCGCGAGTAATAGAACCCCGCCCGCTTGCCCTTGAACTGCTCGAGCGTCGCACCGACGTCGTCGAACGTGAACTTCACCGACTGGTAAATCGGCGCGACCAGCGGACGGTTGTCCGCCGGCACCTGCACGTGCGGCGGATGCGTGACGAGCGTGCGTTTTTTCATTTCGTGTCCGCCCGCAGCTCAAAGTCGTCAGCATCGAGGTGCACGGGAAAATCGCGGCGGAACGTGGCCAGGGACTCGCGGTCCAGCACCACCGTCTCGACGAAGTCGCCGTCGCGGTCGCCGCCGAGCACCTGGCCCAGGAAATCGAGCGCGACGCTGTCGCCGGAGTAGCTCGCGCCGTTGCCGTCCTTGCCCACGCGATTGACGCCGACCACATAGCAGACGTTTTCGATGGCCCGCGCGCGCAGCAGCATGCTCCAGGCGGCGCGCCGGCGCGATGGCCAGTTGGCGACGTAAAGCAGGACGTCGTAGTCCCCGCGACTGCGGCTCCACACCGGGAAACGCAGGTCGTAGCAGACCAACGGGCACAGGCGCCAACCCTTGAGTTCGACGATCAGTCGCCGGTTACCCGCGGCGTAGTGCTCCTGCTCGCGCGCCATGCGGAAAAGGTGTCGCTTGTCATAGTGAGCGAAGTTGCCGTCGGGCGTCGCCCAGACCAGCCGGTTGTAGTGCCGCCCGTCCTCCTCGACGATCAGGCTGCCGGTGATGGCACAGCCAATCGCGGCCGCCTCCTCGCGCAGCCATCCAACCGTGGCGCCCGCCATCGTCTCCGCGAGCGAGTCAGCCGCCATCGAGAACCCGGTCGTGAACATTTCCGGCAACACGATCAGGTCGGTGTGCCCGGCCAGTCCACGAAAATGTGCGGCCAGGTTGCGACGGTTGGTGGCGGGATCCTGCCAGGCCAGGTCGGCCTGGAGCATGGTGACGCGCAGGTTTGCAGTCATAGCAACCTCAGTTTGGCAGCGGCCGCATCCAGCGTGGCCTCGTGCTTGGCAAAGCAGAACCGGACGATGCGTTCGTTCTTCGCGGCGCCATCCGCTGAAAAGACCGAAATCGGGATAGCCGCCACGCCGTGCCGGGTAGTGAGCAGGCGCGCGAACTCGGTGTCGGGCAGGTCGCTCACGGCCGAGTAGTCGACGAGCTGGAAGTACGTGCTGTGCGCGGGCTCGAACCGGAACCGGGTCCGGGCCAGCAGGCCGGCGAAGTGATCGCGCTTGCGCTGGTAGAAAGCCGGCAGTTCACGCGCGTGCTCCGGACATGAGCGCATGAAGTCTGCGATCGCCGCCTGCAGGGGCGTGGCGACGACGAACTGCACGAACTGGTGGACCTTCTGGAATTCCTGCATCAGTGCCGGCGGCGCGATGCAGTAGCCGACCTTCCAGCCCGTCGCGTGATACGTCTTGCCGAACGACGACACGACGAAACTACGCGCGGCGAGTTCGGCATGCCGCAGCAGACTCTGGTGGCTGCGTCCATCGAACAGCATGTGCTCGTAGACCTCGTCAGCGAGCACGAAGATACCGGTGCCGCGCAGCCGCTCGGCGAGCTGCTCGAGGTCCGCCGGTTCGAGCGTCGCACCACTCGGGTTGTGCGGAAAGTTGACGATGAGCAGGCGCGTGCGCGGCGTGATCGCATCGCTCAGGCGCTGCCAATCGATGCCGAAGCCCGGGCGCTGCAGCGGCACATGCAGCGCGCGGCCTCCGGCCAGCTCGATCGCAGGCT
>JAABQQ010000030.1 GCA_011391405.1 Gammaproteobacteria bacterium | reverse complement strand
GGCGAGCTTGCCCTGGCGCACCGGATGCGCATAGACCTTCTGGAACTGGCTGCGCTCGGCGACGTGGCACGTGTAGCAGACATCGGGCTGCGTGGCCCTGGTCAGCACGGCGTCTTTCGCCTTGTGGCTGTCGTGGCATGCGGCGCACGAGACGCTGTTTACGTCATGCGGACCCATGTGCCAGTTCGCTACGGCCGTCTTTTCGTGACAACCCAGGCACATCGCGTTCTGCACGCTGACAGCCGTATCGGCCGTGCGGCCAAACTTGATCATCGACGGGCGCGACTCGCCCTTCTTGACGCGCTTCGCGTGATTGCCGCCTGGACCGTGGCAGGCCTCGCACTGCAAGCCGCCCTTGCCGAACGGCGTGCGCGCGTCATTCGGCTGCGCGTGCGCGGTGTGGAAGACGTCGATCACTTCCGGGTCTTCGTGGCAGGTCAGGCAGGTGTCGGCACCTTTCGCGCTGTACGGTGCGCCGGCGTTCGGCGCCTTCTCCGGCACCCCGGCGAACGCGAGCACAGGTCCCAGACCCAGGCCGATGAGCAGCAGTCCTCGCGGGAACGCTTGCGGTAACTTCATGTCGGTGCGTCCGTCTTCATTGGGGTTGCGCGTCAGTTGTCTTACTGGAACTGGCCGACGCCGTGCGTGACCTTCACGTCGACCGGCTTGCCGGGGCCGTGACAGTTGGCACAGGCCTCAGCCGGCGCGGCGGGCGTCCCGCTGCTGGCGTCCTTCACCGCACTGAACGAGCCGCCATTCAATTCCATGTGCTGCCTCGCCGTCGCGTCGCTGTGGCATGCGGAGCAAGCGGCACTGGCGGGCGTGATCGCTACGTCGCCGGTCGGAGTCGAGCGGTCAGGACCGGCGTCGATCGTCGTCGCAATGGCCGTCGCGGAACTCGGCGGGTAATAGGTATCGGGCAGATGGCAGCCTTCGCAGTTATTGAGCTTGCCGGGATACCTGACCGAACTGAAGTCGTACCCGGTGTTGTTGTAGCCGCAGACCTTGTAATTCGCTGCGTGGATCGCGTGGACCATGTATTTCAGGTCAATCGTCTGATCATCCAGAGTGCCAGTGACGATTTCGCAACTGGAACCCGCGACACGGCGGTTGATGTCCGTCGCGTTCGGGTTATGGCAGGTTGCGCAGAGCCCGATGTTGCCGGTGCGGCTGTCGCCATGCAGCGTGAGTTCCTGGTGGCAATCGTTGCATTTGGCGATATCGACGATCTGTCGATACGCGACCGGCGTGGCGTCCGTGATCGAGTAGGTCTTGCCAACCGATGGGACGGCCAGGCGCTCGCGCGTGCCATCGCCGTTGACGTCGACTGCCGGGCGGCCTTCGACGAGTGCCTCACCCGATCCCTTCGCGTCCGCGGGAATCGGCACGGTCGCGGTTGCCGTGAATCCGCCCGCGAAGGCGGGGTCGGCCACGCCGTTCGCCTTGAAGTCGATGCGGATGGGCTGGGCTGGAGTGCCGGTCGTCGCCGTGGCGGACTTGCTGCCGGTATTGGTGAAATCAGGCTGGGTCGAGTACGCGACCTCGACAGCCAGCGAGGCTGACGAATTCTGGAACGGACCGTTGGCCGCCTTGATGTCATACGGCGCATTGCCGTTCGTCGGATCGACCACGCGGATGGTCACCGTGGGCGTCTGGCCAGGTGCAGTGTTGGCTACTTGCAGAACTTCGTACTGGAACTTCGCCGCGGCCGCCTGCTCGGGGATCACGTGCGCGTTCGCGACGCGCAGGTTGCCCACGTCGGAGGTCGGACCGTGGCAAGAGGTGCACGTGTCGTCCGTCGCGGCGACGCCGCCGTGGTTTTCGCCCGTGACGAAATTGACGTTGTCGTGGCAGGAGCTGCACGTCGCTGTGTTGACGGTGTACCGCCAGTTGCTGGCCTGCGGCGTGTCGGCGTCGCTTTCTTCGTGGCAAGTCGTGCAGTTGCGCTTGTCCTGCGGATAGACGACCTCGCTGAAGTCGGCGAACGTATTACCGAAGCCGAAGATGCCGTAGAAACCACCGGCCTCGACGCTCGGCAGCGTCTCACCCGAGTGGATCTTGTGAATCATCACCTTGAGGTCGATCGAGTTGCCGGACTGCGCGTCGAACGAATACGACTCGTGGCACATCGCGCAGTACTGCAGGTCGAAACGCGCGCCGCCGTGGAATGACAGGTTGTCGTGGCAGGCATTGCAGGTGTCGTTGTCGACGATCTCGCGGCCGGACTCGTTGACGGGAAGGTTGGTCGCCGGCGTGAACGTATACACCGCATTGTTGGACGGGATCGCCGGCGTCAGTCGGATCTCGAGACCCACGCGATGCGGCAGCGAGCCATCGTACGGAATCCCGGCGTCGTTCTTCAGGCTCTTGCCGAAGGTGTACGTGTAGACACCATTCTGCTTGTCGGTCCAGACGCCCGCCGTCGCGGTCTCCGTGTAGCCCTGGTTCGCCGGCCCGGTGCCTGTCACCTTGTCAGCCGGTGTGGGCGCCGGCGCGCCCGGAAAAGCCTCGGTCCGGCGCGTGATCGCGTGCCACGTGCTCGAGGCACCGTTCGCCGCCGGCTCCAGCCGCGCCAGTACGAAGCGGATGTTGGCGGCAGGCAACCCTTGCAGCGAGAAATTGTTTGCATCGCGCAGATGGAGTTCGACGACTGGCTTGCCGTCGTCCTGCACCGTGACGCGCGTGATCGAAGCAACGATCGTCGTCGCCGAGGTGATTGGAATGGCGGCGCCAGTGCCCGGGCCGGGCGGAAACACCGGATCCGGCGGCGTGGACGTGTCCTCAGGCCCGTTGTCACCGCTGCAGCCGGCCAGTCCGATCGCGAAGGCACCCAGGCCTGCGAGCAGGAGCGTCGTGAAAGGTGTCATGGAACGTCGTGTCATTTTGATTCTTCCGGTCACTGGGTGCACTGGCCGTAGGGCAGCGTGTCGCAGTGCAGCTTCTCGGTGTCAAAGGTTCGGCCCGGGCCATGGCAGAACACACAACCTTCCACGGCTGACGACGGCACCAGCGCCTTGGCAACGCCGAAACTGCCGCCCTGCGACTGCATGTGGGTCGCAGCCGCGGCCGACGTGTGGCAGCCCTTGCAGGTGCCTGCCGTCGCCGAGTCCGCGAGGTCGTCCTTCCACGCGAGCGCCGCCGCATCGTTGGTCAGAGTCGTCCCCGCATCAACCGTGATGGGCAGTGCACTGGTTCGGGCCGCGTAGGCCTTGCCGTCCACGTGGCAGCCGGTGCAGCGGGCGAGGCTCTGCGGATACGTGACCGCACCAAACGGCACGACGTTACTCGCATGCAGGTTGTGGATGAAGGCACCCAGAGCCAGCGGACCGAAAGCGTCCGCGCCGAACGTGCCGCCGACGCTGGAGTTGTGGCAGACGGTGCAGATGATCGGGTCGCCCGCGCGACTGCCGCCATGCAGGGCCAGACGCTTGTGGCAGGTTTCGCACTTGGCCTGGTCCACGAGCTGCTCGCGGGGTGCACCGCCGCCGAAGGCGAACGCACTTTCGGGATAAGCCTCTGAACCATCGGGCATGACGCGTCGGCCCTCGAGCACGACCATCAGGCCCTTGCCAAGGTTCGCATCGTCGAAGCCGGCAGGCAGCGCCTGGGCGAGCGTGTAATTGAAGGTGCCGTTGCCGTTGTCGACGACGCTGGCCATGTTGGCGATCAGGTCGATGACGGTGGCCTCGCCACGGCTGGCCTGGTACTTGTCACCCGCAACGTCTGCAACGTTGTGGATATCGGCAGTCGACCAGGCAAAGTCGAGGCGCAGCCGGCCCGTGGTGATCGCTTTCACGTCCATGGGCTGGCCGTCCGTGCCGAGGATCTGGAAGGTCACCTTTGGCGCCTGGCCAGCGACAGCGTTGTCGACGCCCAGGATCTTGTACGTGAACAAGCTGCCGTTCTCGATCGCCTGGCGGTCCGGGTCCTGCTGGTGCGAGGCGAGGCTGTCGCCGGCGACGCCATCCGCCCGGTGGCAACCTGCGCACGTGCCATCAGCGGGCGTGAAGCCCGGCGGCAGCAGCGTGCTGGAGTGCGTGTAGGTGTACGCGTAGAGGCCTGTCGTGGTGCTGGGGCCGGTCTTGTTCAGGCCGGCGTCATGGCAACCACCGCACGCGGCCGCACCCGGATTCGTCTTCCAGTCGTCTCCTTGCGGCATCGATGCGGACTTGACGTGGCAGGTCTCGCAAAAGGAAATCGGCTGCGGATAGGTGACTTCGCCCGCATCGAACAGCGTGCCGTTGAAACCATAGACGATGAACGGCTTGCTGCGGTTCTCACCGCGATGGATCGAGTGCGCCATGTAGGCGAGGTCGACCGATTCTCCGGAATCGGGGTCAACCGTCGCCGGGTTGTGGCAGACCGCGCAGTATTCGTTGCTGCGGCGTGGGCCGCCGTGTTCGCCGAACCGGACGTGGCAACCCTGGCAGTTCTCGGTCGCCGCAATGAGCTTGCTGGAGACGGCGCCGCCGCTCGGCACGAAGTCCTTGAAGGGATTGTCCGGCGCGAGTGCGCGTGCGCTGCCCGATAAGTCGATGGCAACGCTGATGCGGTGCGTCAGGCTGGGCTCGTAGGTCACGGCAATTGGCGTGGTGACCGTACTCAGGTCGACCGCCGAGGTGTAGCGGTACTTGCCCGCTCCCAATTCCTGCCAACCTGCGGCCACGCCGCTCTCGGTGTTCGCCTGCACGGCACTGGTCAGTACCGGGGTCGGGATGCTGGGCGCAGCGCTGCGGTTGATGTAGCTCTGCCAGCGCGATGGGAAGCCGCCTGCCGCCGGTACCAGCTTTGCCACGCCCAGTCGCAAGGTGGTCGCCGCGAGGCCGAGCACGGCACCGCCCTGGTCCGTCTTGACCGTGATCTCGATGACGGATTTATTGCCGGTAATAGCCGCACTGTCGATCTGCGCGACCAGCGTCCCGATGTCGGCGATCTGCTGCGCCGTCAGGGTCGACCCGGTGCCTACGTTACTGACGTCGCCACCGAGCGAAATGGGGACATCTGCCGGTCCGGTGGGGCCCGTTGGTCCCGTTTGTCCAGTGTCGCCGCCACCCGGTCCCGCCGGGCCGGCGCCGCCGTCGTTCTCGCACCCCGCAATACCCATCGAAGCCGTGAGCGCCAGCATGGCGATCAGGGGCAGACGCGACCGCGCAAGGGAACGAGCGCTGGAGAATTTCATCACTTGCACCTGACTGTTCGGGAGAACTCCACGACCCCAAGGGTCGGGATCCCGCCGTGGCGGGCCGAATCCGGGGTCGCGCCGATAGTATGCAGCTGCGATTTAGACTCGTACTCGTATATCTCCGTATGACCCGCCCCTTGCGTCGTGGCGTTACCACGGTAACCGACGGCAGATGTCTATTAGCAACCTGCAGATTGTCCTTTAGACTCCTGCGCCCAAAGAGTCCCCCGATCCGTCATCTAACTGGAGAATTGCAGTGCTCAAGGCATCCATTGCCAGCGTGCTCGCCCTTGCCGCCGCCGTGTCCGTTTCCGGCTGCAACGGCAAACCTCAGGAAGCAGCCAAGACCGACGCCGCCCCGACAGCCGCCGCCCCCGCCGGCCCGGCCGCCATGCCGGCGGACCACCCGCAGGCCCGGCCGACCGGCGAAGTCGACCTGACCGGCATTTTGAAGGCCGAGGGCGGCAAGAGTGTCCTCGACGTGTACACGGAAAAGGCCGCGCTCGCGAATCAGAAAGTCGTCGTCCGCGGCAAGGTCGTGAAGACCAACGCCGGCATCATGAACAAGGACTGGGTTCACATCCGGGACGGTTCGGGCGAGGAAGGCACGAACGACCTCACGGTGACCACGACGTCGCAGCCGCTGCCGAACGTCGGCGACACTGTGCTCGTCTCGGGCACGGTGATCCTCGACAAGGACTTCGGCATGGGTTACCAGTACCCCGTGCTGATCGAAGACGCCGAAGTGAAGATCGAAATCGCAGCTGCGAAATAGATCCGCTAACACGGCAGGTGAGGCCTGCCTGACAGAAACGCCCCGCTCTGCGGGGCGTTTCTTTCTACCTCATCGTGACCCGCAGCGACGCCGGACCGCCGGCATCAATCCACCCCGGGCCTGGAAGCCCTTTCGTACCTGCGGATAGATCTCCTGTGGTCACGCTGGTACTCGGCGAAGTGCCGCTTCAAGATGGACCGTTGCCGGTCTGATCCGGTGAAGTACTGCCCGAGGTCCTCCGTCTGGTAGCCCAGGAGGCGTTTCAAGTTCGGTTCGACGTCGATCATCCCGTACTGATCCATGTCGGAGAATTCGAGGATAGGCCGGTCGTCCGTGTGAATCAGTTCGCCGGCGACCAGGTTATCGACGTCCTGCTCCCCCAGCAGCAGCATGCCCGCAATCTCATAGGCGTCGTCCACCTTGATGGTCTTGAGATCATCTCGCACCTTGCTCATCTCGTTTAGCTTCTGCGTCAAACCGTCGAGATCGACCTGGGTCGGCTGCGGTGTGCCCACCGCGATGACGAAGTGAGTGGCGTACTGCGTGAAATACCAGACGGTGGTATGGGGATAGACCCGGTCGAAGGTGGCGATCAGGATCCGCAGGTCTTCAAATGAAAGCCCCCCGAGCGGCAGCCAGGCCGCTGCGATCCCGTCCTCGGTGAGGGCATCCTGCATGATTTCGAAGTACTCGCGAGTGTACAGATAGGGATTGCGCTTGTACTTCAGGTTGGTGACATCGGTCGCAATGACATCGAAATCCCTGTCCACGACTCCGATGTAGTTGCGCGCATCGTCCAGGACGAGGTTCAGGGCCGGGTCGGCATAGGACTCACGATTGACCGCGCTGAAGAGTGGCGCGGCTTCGATGATCTTCTCCTCGATTTCCACGGCATCGACCGCGACGTCGTGCAGCA
>JAABQQ010000029.1 GCA_011391405.1 Gammaproteobacteria bacterium | reverse complement strand
CGCGCTGTACCCCGCCGCGCGCCACGAGATCCTGAACGAGATCAACCGCCGCGAGGTGACTGCCGACATCATTGCCTGGCTGCGCGCCCACGCGGCATAGGCGACGTTTCCTTCGTCAGGCTGAAGCTGCATCGCAGACCGCGCATCAAGGCCAGGCGACTTCAGTCGCCATGATTGAACGACCTCCAAGCCGCCGGTCACTGGCACACGCTTGGTTGCCGGGACCGACTGCGGCGAGCGTCAGCAAGCCGGCATCATCAATTCGGATGACGGCTACCAGGCTGCGAGTTCCCCGGATTGGCTGGCAGGGCCCGACCCACAGGAGTCGTTCGACCCCCTGATCTCGTTGCCGCAAAGCCACCGGTCGCGCGCGTACACGGGCGCCTGAACGACGCCGCGCGGCGGATGGAGCGCATCGGCAGGCAGCCCTCGTAGCAATTCAGACGCGAAACACAGCTTGAGACCGCGCGGGCTCACCTCAACGGGAGCCGAACTTGTACGCCACGGGACGGCAGCCAGAGCGGGCGTCGGTTGGCATTGGACTCCACGACGGGCGCCGCCGCCCCGAGTCCGTTGGCTTTCACAACGTCGCTGTCGCGGATTGGCCTGCGGCCCGTTCCGACAGTTCGTCCCTCGCCTGGTGCGACTTCGCTCCCGTCCAAGACTGAGGCTTGGTCGCCGCCCACAATGACCCTGCGTCACATTAAGGAGACCGTCATGAAACGCAGGGTTTTGGCTTGGGGGGGACTCTTGGCGGCGATGGGAATTTTCGCCACGCCGCTCATCCCGGAGGTCATCGCCCAGATCGCACCGCCGACCGAGAGCAAGGGAGTCGCGGCGAAACTGATCGGGACGATACCCCTTGCCCCCGAGATCAGCGGCATCGACAACCGACAGTTGCGAATGCGCGTGGTTACGCTGGCGCCGGGCGGCGTGTTCGCGGTTCACAGTCACGCCGACCGGCCTTCGGTCGAGTACGTCCTCAAGGGTCAGGCCACGGAATACATCGGTGACACATCCAAGACCTACAACGAAGGCGACTCGGTGCTCGCGGGCAAGAATACCGTCCACTGGTGGCGGAACGACGGAACCGAACCTGCGATATTCGTGGCCGTCGATGTGTTCAATCCACCAAAGTAGTCGATTGGTCCGCTATCGGTCGTCAGTCTGACTGCAAGGTGATTCCGGGGATCGCTCCGGGGCCACCGTGCCGCCTGAACTCGCTGGGGGTCACACCGAACCGCCGCCGGAAGCGACGGTTGAAGTGGGAGAGATCCCTGAAACCGGACTCGAACGCTATGCCGGCGATCGACCACTCGGCATATCGCGGGCTTCGGAGCATGGACCGCGCGACATCGAGCCTGCGCGCGGTGACGAACTCGCCGAACGTCGTCCCCAGCTCTTCGAACAGGATCTGCACGTAACGGGGCGTCACGCCCTGACGGCGCGCGATCTCGTCGATGGACTGTGAGGCATCGCGCGCCAAATCGGCCTTGATGGTCTCAAGCCGCGCCGCGCGCACGCCGCGGCCGCGCGCGATCTCGCGACCTTCGCCGGTGGCACCGATGGCCAGCGCCATCAGGTCGTATACGTGCGTGGCCACGAGGCCGCTGAGTGTCGGGTCGGCCAGCCGGTCCGGCAGGCTCGCCACGTAGTGGCGCAGCAACACCAGCGCCGCCGTTTCGCCCGTGATACGACGCCCGGCCGCTGCCTCCACGTCGACCAGCATCGCCAACGCCTGGAGCGGTACGCGCAACGACAGGTAGGTCGCCTGTTGGAAGAACAGCTGCGACGGATGGCGGTAGACCAGCAGCATGCCGTCGCCCACGTCCGGTACCGTCTCATGTCGCCCCTGACACAGCGCCATCTGGCCACCGCTCTTGATCATCAGGCAAACCGTGTCGTCGCCGTCGGACAGGCGAGGCGACGGACGCGCCGCCCGGGCGGTGAAGGGGCGCAGCATCACGGCGCGGCGCAGACCGGGGACAGCGTTGATCTGCAGGTCCACGGGCTGGTCGTCCTCAGCCGCGATATCCATGCCGATGGATCGATCGAATAGATCGCGCAGCGCTGGCAAGCGGCGTGCAGGCGGCAGGTCGCCTGTTGCAATGCGCAGCGAGGAGGAAGCCCCCTGTTCGGCCGTCATCGGTACTCCTCCCGCGCATCCTGCGACCGGCGCATTCTGCAAGCACGGCGCACACGCTGTCCAGTTGGGACGGGGGGGTACGCGAGAGGGCCGTCGCATGCGGCGCCGGCGTGACCACGTTGGGATGCGCGGCCAGCAGCACGCGCAGCGGGATCGGAGCCGACAACTCGCGTTCCCGCAGCAAAACTTGCAGGATGACCCCACATCGCCTTTGTCCACGGCACCGCAAAGATAGGTGAGCTTCAACGGCAGAAGTAATTGCGCTCCTTTGCGAGATGCCGTGTGCGCCCATTGCGCCGCCGCAATGCGGTCGATCGCGAGCACCCGCTCCTGTTTAGGTTTGTTCGACACCTGCCCGTGAAACGCCACGGTGGGCGATGTCCCACCTGTAGTTGCAACCGGTGGCGGCGGGTGTCACGTTATGCGGCCTTCTTCGGCTGGTCAACGTGGACTTGCGTGTCGGGCCGCTTCAATGCAGCCTTGAGGATCCAGAGGTCCTTGATGCCCTGGATTTTACGGAACGACTTTTGTGCTTCGAGGAATCCGGCTGCCGACCAGCGCAGTGCCATGCTGGCGTCTCGATAGCGCGTGACCCGCCGGCTCGTGCGCCGCACGATGCCGTTGGGGTTCTCGATGATGTTGGTCGTGCACAGGCACCGCATCAGCGTGGGCGGCAAGCCCAGGGCATTGACGGTGAAGGTCTCGTGCAGGCCTTCGAGCAGCGAGGCTGCCGCGTCAGGATGTTCGCGCTCGAGCCACTGCGCCTGCTTCTTCATCTTGGCCATACCGTCCTTGGGCGCGAGCTTGTAGGCGGCCATCATCACCGCCTTGGTCTGCGCCGCCTCGGTCTTGGGCAGCCGATCCAGGACGTTGCGCAGCTTGTGGGTGCGGCAGCGCTGGACGTGCGCGCGTTGGCCGAACATCTCGTCTATCGCGCTGCGCAGCGCCGCCCCGCCGTCGATGACGAACAGGTACGACAGCTGGCGTCCAGGCCACGCTCGATCATCGCGCGCAGCAGGTCCTTGACCACCAGCGCGTTCTCGCTGGCACCCAGGGCCAGGCCCAGCAGATGCTTGTCCCCAGCCTCGTCCACGCCGACTGCAGCGATGATGTGGTGGCCTGACACGACGATGCCATCGATGTAGATCACCAGCACGGCCAGATCAGCCAGGCTGCGCTCGTTGAGTGCGGCCAGCTGCGCGGCACTGGCTTCGATGAAGCGCCTCGACACCGAGCTCTTGGACACCCCCACCGTGCCCGCTGCTGCCGGCAGCACAGCCGCGTAACGCCGCGTGGACACACCCGCGACCAGGATGTCGCGCACCCGGGCGCCCACGTTGACGTCATCGCGCAGCCGATCGTAGGCCGGCACAGCCACCTCGCGCCCGCTCTTGTCGCGCAGGCGCGGGCGCTGCACGCGCAGTTGCCGCTCGGCCAGCGCCACGATGCCACGCTGGGCGCCGTGCCAGAGCACCGGGCCACCGTCGCGGCCTCGCTGCTTGGCGCCGGCAAGTTCCTGCGCCGACAGCACCAGCAGCTGCTCGACCAGCGCCACAGCGGTCTCGTGCATCAATTCATCGATGCTTGCTTGCGCCCCTTCGAGCAACTCGAGCATCGGCAACAGCGCCTGGCCGCTGCCGGCCAGCACCCGTTTGATCTGCTCTCGGTCGTTGCGATGCACGACCTTCAAAGCGGCCTTTGCCTTACGATCTTTCATGGCGGTTTCCTCGTCGATGGTTTCAGGTCAGCAAGCTCGATTCTGTCGAACTCACCTGGAAACCGCCGCCTCAAGTTCCAACTACGCCTGGGACATCACCGAGGAAGGGAGCTTCTTCGGCGCGATTTGCGGCAGTGGGCCGATTACTTCGCTAACCTCTCGCTCAAGCGGAGCGCCAACGGCAGGCCACCAGGCCCAGCATTTGCGCCCCACCATCGACAGCAAGAATCCCGGGTCGGAGGGCGACTCTTCGACGTGAGCACGCCGCGTTGACGTTCGGTCCGGTTCAAATGATGGGACGCCCAGGCCCGGTTTGGCGACACTGTACCGCGCACCACCAAGCCGCAGTTTAGGCCATGCAGTATGACGACGCGAAAACTGAAGACACGGTGCTGGCGCTGCTCGGTGCTTTCGAGTTTGACAACGGGCGTGCATGGAAGCGGTTTGACTGCGAAGTGATTGAAGCATTGTTCGCCAAGGGACTAACTACCGACCCACGAGGCAAGCAGGAATCCGTGTACCTCACGGAAGCGGGCTTGGTGAAGGCGAGGTCGCTGGCCCAGCAGTTGATGTTCGGCGAGCGTTGACGCCCTCGGCGAGTCGTCGATGGAGTGCCAGTGACCCGGCTCGCGAATGACTGCTGTGAGGCAGGCAACCTCGATCGACGTACAGCGGCTCTGGGTCGCGGCTTGACGGCCGGTTCGCCGAACTCAGCGCCCGAGACTTGTCATTCAAGGGCGTGCACCACGTATGCCGATCAGCAGCCGGTCGCCAGCGAGCATGCCGGCCAACAGTGTCTGACACTGGCCAATGGCGGTTTTCGGTCAACTCACTCGGCCATGCTCATGTCGTAGGCGACCGACATGTAGGAATGTGCTCGAAGTTGACCTTGAGCATTGTCCGAACCGCGGCGGCTACCACCGGTAACTCCAGCGCGACAAGGTGCCCGGAGACCGGCTCAGGGCCAGGCCGGGACTGGTTGTTGCCCGAGGGAGCCGACACGCCAAGCGCCGCAGCAACGGCTAGCATTGAAGGAGCGCTGTCTCGTCGCCGCACCGTCGCGGCCAAAACTGCGTTGTGCCGGTCGTTCCTTGAGACGTCGCCCGTACTTCAGCGACGAACCGCGGTCAGGCCACTCGCCGCTCGCGGAACCCATGACAGAACTGCGTGCCCTACTTCTAACCGATGTCGTCGACAGCACAAAGCTGTCGCAGCGGCTGGGTGACGAGGAGATGGCCAGGCTCTGGGCGGCGCATGACCGTGCCGCCCGTGACCTGCTTCCGGCCTGGCACGGCCGTGAGATCGACAAGACCGATGGCATGCTGCTGCTATTCGACGCAGCGCGTGATGCGGTCAACTACGCGCTGGCTTACCAGAAGGCAATGAGCGAGCTGGCTCCTCCGCTGAAGGCGCGCGCCGGCCTGCACGTCGGCAATGTCATGCTGCGCGAGAACAGCCCAGCCGACGTGGCACTCGGTGCGAAACCAATCGAGGTCGAGGGAGTGGCGAAGGTGATCGCCGCGCGCGTCATGTCCATCGCTTTGGGCGGGCAGATACTGCTGTCTTCTGATGCCCGGCGTGACTTGAGCGACGAGCATCTCCGCGTGCAGTCGCACGGCCACTGGCGGATGAAGGGTGTTGACGAGCCGATCGAGTTGTTCGAGGTGCGCGGCGCGGAAGGGCACTTCGTCCCGCCACCCGACGCCGACAAGGCCTATCGTGTCTGCCGCCTGGGCGAGCTCTGGCTGCCGGTGCGCAACATTAGGCATAGCCTGCCGGCCGAACGCGATGCCTTCGTCGGCCGTGACGATGCACTTGCACGCTTGTCTCGCAGTATCCACTCCGGCTCGCGCCTAGTTTCGGTTCTGGGCATAGGTGGCACCGGCAAGACGCGCTTGGTGACGCGATTCGGCTGGAACTGGCTCGGCGAGTTCCCTGGCGGCGTTTGGTTCTGCGACCTGGCTCCTGCAAACAGCGTCGATGGAATCGTCAATGCAGTGGCGCAGGGGCTCGACGTTCCGTTGGGTCGGGATGATCCCGTCATCCAGTTGGGACACGCCATAGCGGGACGCGGCCGTTGCCTTGTGATACTCGACAACTTCGAGCAGGTGGCGCGCCATGCCGAGCCAACCCTGGGTCGCTGGCTGGACCGTGCCGAAGAAGCACGCTTCATCGTTACGACGCGCGAGGTGCTGGGGCTGGCCGGCGAAGAGGTGCTGGCACTTCCTCCGTTGCCGCCCGCCGACGCGCTGACACTGTTCGAGCAGCGTGCAGAGGCAGCCAAACCGGATTTCCAGCCAACTGCCGAAGACCGCGCGGCGACTACACAACTGGTCGCTCTGCTGGATGGCCTCCCGCTGGCGATCGAGTTGGCCGCAGCACGTGTACGCGTAATGCCACCACGCACGCTGCTCCGGCGCATGAGCGAGCGCTTCAAGCTGCTCGCGTCCAAGGGTGGGAGGCATGACCGTCAGTCAACCCTTCGAGCGGCATTCGACTGGTCTTGGGGCCTGCTTTCTTCTGCCGAGAAGGCGGCACTGGCACAACTGTCGGTCTTCGAGGGTGGCTTCACGCTCGAAGCGGCTGAAGCAGTGCTCGACCTCTCGGGCATCGACGATTCGCCATGGATCGTCGACGTCCTCCATGCGCTCGTCGACAAGTCGTTCGTGCGCCAACGCGACGGCAGTCGGTTCGATCTGCTCGTCAGCGTGCAGGTCTACGCCGCCGAGCACCTGCAGACCGCCAAGCGCTACGCAGGCAGCGGAGCGTCGGCGATGATCGCGGGGCAGCGGCGGCACATCCAATGGTTTGCCGCGTTGGGTCCCAGGCGCGCGGCCGAAAGCCACTGTGCCGACCTCGACAACCTGATGGCGGCGTGCCGACGCGCCGAATCGCTCGGCGACGCAGACGCGGCAGCCGATGCCCTCGAGGGCGCATGGGCCGCGCTGAACCTTCGAGGGCCGTTCGGGGCCGGCGCAGAACTGGCGGAGATGGTGTGTGCCATGCCTGGACTGAGCGACCATGCC
>JAABQQ010000028.1 GCA_011391405.1 Gammaproteobacteria bacterium | reverse complement strand
GTACTGACCGGTGACGGCGACTATCAGGCGATGCCGAAGGTGGTGTTCCCCTCGCCCATCGGCGCACGCAGCTGGCAGGCGATGGCCTTCAACCCGGGCACCGGCCTGGTCTACATCCCGGCGATCGAATCGGCCTGGATCTACGTGAACCTGGTGCGCGCGCGCAGGCCGCCGCTCGATCCCGGCAGCTGGTCGCACGCGACGTACATGCCGGTCGAAGCCTATGGACCGGAGATATTCGATGCCCAGTTCGGCATCAAGCTGCCGCCGCTGGCCGACGTACTCGCGGGCAAGCCGGTTCCCGCTGCGCGCGCTGCGCTGCGCGCGTGGGACCCACGCAAGCAGCGAGTCGTCTGGGAGCAGCCGGGTACATACGACGCCGACGGTGGAGTCATGTCGACGGCAGGCAATCTTGTCGTGCGCGGTCATGTTGACGGCGAACTGGTGGTCTACGCGGCCGACACCGGCCGGGAACTCAAGCGCATCCAGACCGGCAGCAGCATCAGCGCGGCGCCGGTCACGTATCGGGTCGGCGACACGCAGTACATTGCCGTGATGGCCGGGCTCGGCGGTGCCTCGGGGTGGTCGTTCCCTGAAGGCTCCGCCGCCTATCGGTACGGCAACCGTGGACGCATCCTCGCGTTCAGGCTTGACGGCGGCGCCACGCCACTGCCACCCCCCTATGTCGAGGTACCCGTGCCCGAGCCGCCGCGACCGACGGGCTCGGTCGCGGACATTGCGGCTGGCGCGATCCTGTTCGGCGCGCGCTGCGGTGTTTGCCACACCAACACTCGCGGCATCGTGCCCGACCTCACGCGTATGTCAGCGGGCACACATGCCGTGTTCCCGGGAATCGTGCTGGAAGGCCTGCTCCGCGCCAACGGGATGCCGCAATTCGACGACGTGCTGCAGCCTGCTGAAGTCTCGCAGATCCATGCTTACCTCATCGACCTGCAGTCGAAGGCCTACGCGGCGCAACGGCAAACCGCGCAGTCGAACGCCGTTGCGCGATGAGCCAGACTGGTTGCGACAGACGTCTCTGCCAACTGCGCAAGTATCGATAGCCGGAATCAAGCGGAGCACGCGGGTCAAGCTTCGATGTCGAGCGGCAGCTGCCGACCGCAGAGATACATGACCCACGCGCCTGGCAGCAGCAGGATGAGGACCAGCATCAGCGCGTAGCGCAGCCCGACGGCGCCGTGGATTGCGCTGAACATGTCGCTCAGCGCACCCGAAAGCACGGGACCCAACCCGAGCCCGATCAGGTTGGCGAAGAAGAACATCAGCGCGACCGCCAACGCGCGGCGCGCGGAGCCGCAAATCGCGTGCAGGGCTGCGAACATGGCCGGCACCGTCATGTTCACTACGATCCCCGCGATTGCGGACAACGCGAGGAACGCACCAAACCCCGGGGCCAGCAGCATGAGTTCATAGGCAGGCCAGGCCACGGCCAGGCCGACGGCCGGTATCCACGCCAACCAGGCTGGATTACGTCGTGCGAGGCGGTCGGTAATAAACCCGCCGGCCAGTGTGCCGACGACAGCGGCGACGGCGGCGACAGCGCCGTACGCCGTACCGACAGTTGCGAGCGGCACCTGCAGTACCCGGATCATGTAGGAAGGGAAAAAAATCGTCGCGCCGTAGGAAATCAGGAAGTAGATCACCATGCCAGCCAGCAGGAACACGAACGAGCGCTTGGCGAACAGTGTGCGCAGCGTCTGTATCAGAGGCTCCTGTGTGGCCGCCGCTGGCCGGAACTCGGGCAACCGGCGCGGCTCCCGCAGCACCCACCGAACGACGACGGCAAGCGCCAGGCCTGGCAGGCCCATGAGAATGAACGCCCAGCGCCAGCCCCAGGCCGACGCGATCTGGGCGCCGAGCACGAAACCGATCAGGTAGCCGGCCGTGGCCGAAGCCATGAAGATTGCGAGCGCCCGGCCGCGTTGGGCCGGGTCGAAGTAGTCCGCGATCAACGACTGGGCGGGCGGAATTGCACCCGCCTCACCGGCGCCGACGCCCACGCGGGCCAAAGCCAGTTGCCAGAAGGATTGCGCCAGGCCGCAGAGCGCCGTCATCGTGCTCCAGATGACCAGCGATATCGTGATGATGAACCGGCGATCACCGCGGTCGGCCCAGCGTGCGACGGGGATACCGAGGGTTGCATAGAAGAGAGCGAAGGAGATGCCGGTCAGCAGGCCCAGCATCGTGTCGGAGACCTGGAACTCGGCCTTGATGGGCTCGAGCAGTACGGAGATCACGTTGCGGTCGACGTAGTTCGACATCGACACCAGGAACAGGACGGCGAGATAGGTCCAGCGCTGGCGGGACGAGTAGATCGTCCAGGGCTTGCGCTCGGTGGTGGTGGTCATGCAGTACTCCAGCCGGGCGACCTGTGCCTGCAACACAGGACGCGGTCCAGACAACACACCTCAACACATGTGGACTGGCCGGGGGTCAATCCTGCTGAGGTCATTCGTTTCGGATGCGTCCTG
This sequence comes from Gammaproteobacteria bacterium, assembly GCA_011391405.1. GTDB lineage: Bacteria > Pseudomonadota > Gammaproteobacteria > Steroidobacterales > Steroidobacteraceae > RPQJ01. The sequence goes on along the minus strand of JAABQQ010000028.1, from coordinate 4,446 downwards.
CGGATCGTAATTCCTCGATCTCATCGACGCACGAGCATGAAACGCTATTCCGCCCTGTCGCTGCTGGCAGGCGCTTTGACAGGCCACCGCCGTTGGAGCCAGGCCTGGCGTACTCCTGAGCTGCGCAAGTCGTATGACGTGGTGCTCGTTGGAGCCGGCGGGCACGGCCTAGCCACCGCTTACTACCTCGCGAAGAAACACGGCATCAGGAACATTGCGATCCTCGAGAAGGGCCACCTGGGCGGAGGCAGCGTCGGCCGCAATACCCAGGTTACCCGCTCCAACTACTTCTGGCCGGAGAGCGCTGCGTTTTTCGATCATTCGCTCAAGCTTTACGAGAGCATGAGCGTTGACCTCAACTTCAACGTAATGCTCTCCCAGCGCGGCATCCTGACGCTGGCCCACAGCCACCACGATCTCGAGGCTCTCAGGCGCTGGGCCAATGCCATCCAGGTCAACGAGATCGACTCGGAGCTGCTGACACCGGGTGATGTGAAGCGGATCGCACCGCTGATTCGCATGGATGGCCGCTACCCGGTTCACGGCGGCTTCATTCAACGGCGCGGTGGTATTTCGCGTCACGATGCGGTGGCCTGGGCGTACGCGCGAGCTGCAAGCGCGCTCGGCGTGGACATCATCCAGCAGTGCGAAGTCACGGGCTTGACCATCGCGGGCAACCGCATCCGCGGAGTCGAAACTTCACGCGGCCCGATCACTACCAGCAAACTCGCGCTGTGTGTCGCCGGACACACCAGCGTGCTGGCCGCCATGGCCGGGATTCGCGTGCCCGTCAACAGCATGACGCTGCAGGCGATGGTCAGCGAGCCGATCAAGCCGTGCCTCGATACAATCGTGCTGTCGCCGATCGTGCACATGTACGTCAGTCAGTCGGATCGCGGCGAAATCGTTCTTGGCGGCGGGGCCGACGTGTACACCAGCTACTCGCAGCGCGGTGGCGTGCCGGTGCTGCAGGAGACGGTATCCGCGTTGACCGAGTTGTTCCCGGCATTCAGCCGGCTGCGGCTGATGCGCCAGTGGGCCGGCATCGTCGATATCACCCCGGATACGACACCGCTGATGGGCAAGACGCCGGTCGAGGGCCTGTACATCAGCGGCGGTTGGGGCACGGGCGGCTACAAGGCCATCCCCGCGGGCGGCGACACCATGGCCCATACCATCGCGAACGATTCGCCGCACCCGCTGATCGCTTCCTTCGGGCTCGACCGGTTCGCGAGCGGGGCATTGATCGACGAAGGGGCCGCCTCGGGAGTAGCGCACTGATGATGCAGCTTCCCTGTCCTTATTGCGGCGTGCGTGACGAAGACGAATTCCGCTTTGGCGGTCAGTCGCATATCACCCGACCCGACCTCAACTGCAGCGATGCCGAGTGGGCCGACTACCTGTTCTGCCGGGACAATCCGCAAGGCGTCCACTTCGAACGCTGGCTGCACGCGTTCGGCTGCGGTCGCTGGTTCAACCTCGCTCGGCACACGGTCACGCACGAGATTCTGGCGTGCTACCGCATGGGCGAGCCGAAGCCGAACGTCACCGGGGATGCGGCATGAACGGGTCGCAAGCTTACCGACTGCAAACCGGCGGATTCATCGAGCGTGACCGGCCGCTGACCTTTACCTGCAACGGCCAGCGGTTCACAGGCTACGCTGGCGATACGCTGGCTTCAGCACTGCTCGCGAACGGCGTGCGCATCGTCGGTCGCAGCTTCAAGTATCACCGCCCGCGCGGAGTTCTGGCCGCGGGAGTGGAGGAGACCAACGCACTGTTCCGGATCGACTCCGGCGTACTCTCGGTGCCGCTGGTGCGGGCGACGATGCAGCCGCTGGTCGAGGGCCTGTCTGCGACTACGGAAAATGCCTGGCCCAGCATCGGATTCGATTGCGGGCGGGTGCTCGATTTCACCCACTGGTTCTGGCCAGCGGGGTTCTACAACAAGACCTTCAAGTGGCCGAGTTGGCACTTGTACGAGGGCCTGATCAGGCGCTCGGCGGGTTCCGGGCGCTTGCCGACGGGTCCGGATGCGACCGAGTACTACCAGCACAACCTGCATTGCGACGTGCTGGTCGTTGGGGGTGGGCCGGCGGGCTTGCGCGAGGCCCTCGCCGCCAGTCGCGAAGGCAAGCGCGTAGTCATCGCCGAACTCGAACCGCGACTCGGCGGCAGTCTGTGCTACGAGCGTGGCGAAATGAATGGCATGCCTGCGTTGCAGTGGCTCGAGCGTGCTGTCGCTGAACTTGATCACGCAGGCGATGCACGTGTGCTCACCAGCACATTGGTCACAGGCTACTACGACCACGACGTGCTGGTGGCCGTGGATCGGTCGCAGGCCGATGATCCGACGCGACCCGTCGAGCGGCTGTGGAAGATCCGGGCGAAACGGGTCGTGATTGCCACCGGCGCGATCGAGCAACCACTGGTGTTCGCCAACAACGACCGCCCCGGGATCATGCTGGCCGGCGCGGTGCGACGCTACCTCGTCGAGTACGCGGTGAGTGTCGGACGCGCCGTCGTCGTGGCGACCAACAATGACGATGCCTACCGCACGGCGTTTGCGCTGCACGCTGCGGGAATCCGCGTGCCTGCCATCGTCGACGCGAGGGTGGCACCCACGCCGGAGCTGACGCGCGAGGCTGCAGCGCGTGGGCTCGACGTGATCGACAATGCCGTGATCGTCGACACGGTGGGCACGCGCGGTGTGCGCGAGGTTGAAGTACGAGCGCTGTCGGGCGACGGCCGTTCGCTGACCGGCGCATCGCGATCCATCCGCTGTGACGCGCTGGCCATGTCCGGGGGCTGGAGCCCGACCGTGCACCTATACTCGCAGGCTGGCGGCAAGCTCCGCTACGACGACTCGCAAGCGTGCTTCGTTCCAGATCGCAGTGCCGCGCGCGTCAGCGTGGTTGGCGCGGCGAACGGCGACTTCGGGCGACCCCTGGGTGTTCGCGCCCTGAGCCGCACGCCGGGTGGAGCCAGCAATCGTCAGTGGATCGACTTTCGCCACGACGTGACCACGGCCGATATCGAACTCGCCGCACGCGAGAACTTCTCGTCCGTCGAGCACGTGAAGCGCTACACGACCGCGGGCATGTCGATCGACCAGGGCAAGACCAGCAATCTGGGCGCGATGTCGCTGTTGGCGGAGCGGACACGTCGAACTCTTGCCGAGGTCGGCACTACCACCTTCCGTCCGATGTACTCGCCTGTGTCGATGGGCGCACTGTCGGCGGGAATCAATGGCGACCACTACGCGCCGCGGCGCCTGATGCCCGCGCACGGCTGGCACGCTGGGCACGGAGCCGACTTCGACGACTACGGCAGCTGGCAGCGGCCGGCGTGCTATCCGAAGCCCGGCGAGGACCGGGATGCAGCCATCGCGCGCGAGGTGCGGGCTACACGCAATGCCATCGGCCTGTTCGACGGCTCGCCGCTCGGCAAGATCGAGGTCAAGGGGCCCGACGCGGCCGAGTTCCTGAATCGCATCTACGTCAACAATGCGTTATCGCTCGCGCCCGGCAAGGCCCGCTACGGCCTGATGCTGAACGAGAACGGCATCATCATCGACGACGGCGTGTTCGTCTGCATGGCGCCCGGACATTACCTGGTCTCTACGACCTCCGGTGGAGCGGACCGGATCGCGATGTGGATGGATGAATGGCACCAGTGCGAGTGGCCGCACCTCAGGATGGTCATTGCACCGGTGACTGCCCAGTGGGCAGTGCTGACGCTGGCGGGTCCGCGGGCACGCGAGCTGCTGGCATCGATTGATTCAGACATCGATTTTTCAACCGTGGCCTTCCCGCACCTGGGCTTCAGGATGGGTCGCCTGGCCGGCAGTCCCGCCCGCGTGCAACGCGTGAGCTACTCCGGCGAGGCAAGCTTTGAAGTCAGCGTGCCGGCCCGGCGCGGCGAGTCGATGTGGGAGGTCTTCATGGCGGCAGGCAAGGCGCTTGGCATCGAGCCGATCGGCGTCGAGGCCCTGATGGTGCTGCGGACCGAGAAGGGCTTCCTGCACGTCGGTAGCGACACGGACGGAACCACGAACCCGTATGACGTCGGCTTCGGCGGCGTCATCGACAAGCAGCAGGGCGACTTCGTTGGACGCCGGTCGCTGCTGCGACCGCACGATCGGCGATCTGACCGACGGCAATTCACCGGGCTGGAGCCGGTCAGTACCTCTGATCGCCTGGTCGCAGGTTCGCACCTCGTGACCAGCTCTGGGGGCAAGCGTCGCAGCGAGGGGTTCGTCACCTCCGCCTGCTGGAGTCCGACGCTCGGACGGTCGATTGGACTCGGGCTGCTCGAACGGGGATTCACGCGCAAAGGCGAGGTCGTCACGGTGTTCAGCGAGGGTCGCTCGTTCGCGGCGCGCGTGGTCCATCCGGCCTTCTACGACCCGGCAGGGGAGCGCATGCATGGCTGAGATCAGGATTG
>JAABQQ010000027.1 GCA_011391405.1 Gammaproteobacteria bacterium | reverse complement strand
AGCACCGCAAGCTCTGGAGCGCCGAAGAGAACGAACCGGAAGATTGAACCCCGCCGGGGTTACTCGGCGGCGGTGGCGATGCCGCTGGCCACCTGCGGCCGGCGCGTAAGCCAGACGAGTGGCACGAGCGCAAGCGCCAACCAGGTCGAGACCCAGAACACGTCCAGCGACGACAGCATGTACGACTGCTCGACCATGCCGCGGGTGAGCGCGCCCACCGCCTGGTCGCCGCTGAGGCCCGCTCCCTGCAGCGTTGCCAGGAAGTGCTGGAGCGTCGGATCGTAGAGATCCGACGACTCTGCCAGCCGGCTCTGGTGCAGGGCCGCGCGGTTGTCCCAGGTCGTGGTCGCGATCGAGGTGGCGAACGCTGCGGCCGTGATGCGCAGGAAATTCGAGATGCTGGTCGCCGCCGGAATGCGCTGCGGCGGGATGCCGTCGAGCTGCAGCGTGATCACCGCCACGAAGAAGAACGCCATGGCGACGCCCTGCACGATCATCGGGATCATGAAGTCGGCGAACGCCGCCTGTGAATTGAGCTGCGCGCGCAGGTAGACGCTGAACCCCAGCGCGACGAACGCGACGGATGCGAACCACCGCGCGTCATAGCGGCTGACCAGTCGTCCGATGAAAGGCGCCAGCACCAGCGCCATTACACCGGCAGGTGCCTGCACGAGTCCTGCCCACGTGGCGGTGTAGCCGAGCTGCGTCTGCAGCCACAACGGCAGGATCACCACGTTGGCAAAGAAGACTGCGTACCCCACGCACGTAAGGAACACGCCTACGGTGAAGTTGCGGTTGCGGAAGAAGGTCAGGTCGACGATCGGGTGTTCTTCGTAGTACTGCCAGATCATGAAGGCGACGAACCCGATCAGCGAGACGAGCGACAGCACGATGATCTGCGTCGAGTCGAACCAGCCTTCGTCCTTGCCCGTGTCGAGCATGATCTGCAGCGCGCCGACCCACACGACGAGCATGGCGAGGCCGATGCCGTCGACCGGGATCGCCCGCGTCGCCGTCTCCTGCCTGTGCAGCGCTCGCCAGCAGACGAAAGCGGTGAGCAGGCCGAACGGAACGTTGATCAGGAAGATCCATGGCCACGAATATTCGTCGGAAATGTAGCCGCCCAGCAGCGGCCCCATGATCGGCGCGACCAGCGTGGTCATCGACCAGATCGCGAGCGCCATGCCGCGCCGCGAAGCAGGGAAGATCGACATCAGCAGCGTCTGCGATCCCGGGATCATCGGGCCGGAAACCGCGCCCTGCATCACGCGGAAGGCGATCAGTGACTCGAAGCTCCACGCCATGCCGCACAGGAACGACGCCAGCGTGAACAGCGCGACGCTCACCACGAACGTGCGGACCACGCCGTAGCGCTGCATCAGCCAGCCCGTGAGCGGCACCGAAATGCCGTTGGCTACTGCGAATGACGTGATCACCCAGGTGCCCTGGTTGGGGCTGACGCCGAGGGAGCCCGCGATCGTCGGCAGGGACACGTTTGCGATCGTCGTGTCGAGCACCTGCATGAAAGTGCCGAGCGCAAGCGCGAACGCGGTCAGTCCGCGGGTGCCGGCCGGCAGCGCGATCAGTGGTCGGTTAACGGCCTGGTTCGGCATGCCGGTCCCGCTTTCAGCGGCCGGAGTTCTCGGCGATCACACGCGCGATCATCGCTTCGGTCTGCTCGTCACGCTCGGGCCGATCGGCCATCGTCGCCGCGACTGCGCCGGCCGGTTCCGCCATCATGGTGCCGCCCTGGTCGTGCAGGTCGACTTCCGCGTGCATCGAGAGCCCCACTCGCAGCGGATGCTCGGCGAGCTCTTGCGGGTCGAGCGCGATACGCACCGGGACGCGCTGCACGATCTTGATCCAGTTGCCCGATGCATTCTGCGCGGGCAGCAACGCGAATGCGGCCCCCGTGCCCGGCGAAAAACCCTTGATGCGCCCGTGATAGACGACTTCGTCGCCGTAGAGGTCGGACCTCAGTTCGACCGGCTGCCCGATGCGCATGCGCTGCAACTGCACTTCCTTGAAGTTCGCGTCCACCCACGCATCGTCGATCTCGACGATCGACAGCAGCGGGGTGCCGGCATTCACCCGCTGACCCAGTTGCACGCCCTTGCGGGCGACGACGCCATTCACCGGCGCGGTGATCCGCATGCGCTCGAGCGCAAGCGCAGCCTCATGGACCCTGGCGATCGCCCGCATGACCTGTGGGTGACGCGAAGCTTCGATGCCGCCTGTTTGCGCCAGTGCGACGTTCAGGTCCTCGCGCGCCGAGCGCAAGGCCGCTTCGGCTCCAGTGACCACTTCGCGCGCGTGCGCCAGTTCTTCGGCCGAGACGGCGCCACCCGCAGCGATCGACTGGCGGCGTCGGTAGTCGTCGCGCGCCCGGGCGAGGTCGGTCTCGCGCGCCGCGATCTGTGCCTGCAGCCGTCCCGTCTGCGGGTAGGTGCCGCGCACCTGGCGCACCGTGGCGCCGAGGTCGGCGACGGCGGCGTCCATCGCGATGCGCGCGTCGGCGGGATCGAGTTCGATCAGCGGCTGCCCGGCCGTCACCCATTCGGTCTCGCGCGGATGGATGGTTCGTACGGTCCCGGCCACCTCGGACGTCACCTGGACGACCGTGGCCCCCGCGTAAGCGTCTTCCGTGGAGACATACCAGCGTGCATGCAGGTACCACCACGCGAACCACGCTGCGCCTGCCAGCAGCACGACCACGGCCAGCAGCAGCAGGCCGCGCCGGCGCCTCTGGTTCGGCGTCGGGGCGGATTCCGTTGCCGGATCGGTCGAATTCATCGGGCGGGCTCCTGCGTAAAGTGACCGCCAAGTGCGACCAGCAGCGCGATGCGCGCGGAGGCACGGTCGGCCAGCAGCTGGGTGCGCTGCCGCCTGGCGGCAAGCACCTGCGTTTCGGCGTTGAGGACGGTGACCTGGGTCGAGAGCCCGGCGGAATAGCGCTGCGACGCCATGTCGTAGGCCTGTTCTGCCGCGCTCAACGAGCGCTGCTGGGCCGCAAGCTGCTGTTCGTAGGAGCGCAAGCGCAGCGACTGGTCAGAGGCTTCCCGTATCGCCCGCAACACGGATTCGTTGTAACTCGCGACGGCCGCGTCGAGTTCTGCTCCCGAGCGGCGGTACTCCGCCTTGAGCCGGCCGGCATCGAAGATGGGCAGGTGAATCGCGGGGCCAACACCCCACATGCGCGAGTCGCCTTGCAGCACATCGTCGAGGCCGATGGCCGACAATCCCGCGTACGCGACGAGGTCGACGTTCGGGTAGAAATTCGCGCGCGCGGCGTGTCGGCCCGCGGTCGCGGCGTCGATGCGCAACTGCGCGGCGCGCACGTCCGGCCGCCGTGCCAGCAGGTCTACCGGCAGCGCGGCGGGGATGGGCAACGCGGCATCGAGGTCGAGGGTGGGTGTCGTCAGCACTGGCGCCGAGGCCGCGCTGGTCCCGGTCAGCGCGGCGAGCGCATTGCGCGCCATTGCCGCGGCCAGCCGTGCCTGCTCGATGTCCACGGCGCTCTGCTCCAGGTTGCTTTCGGCCGCGCGCGACTCGGCTTTTGAATCGAGCCCCGCGCCGACACGTTGCATGGTCAGGTCGAGCAGTGCCCTGCGCTGTGCCTGCGCCTGCAGGGCGACCTGCTCCAGGCGTCGCGCGCGCGCGAACTCCAGGTACGCCTGCGCGACCGAACTCGACAGCATCAGTTCGACGGTGGCTGCGTCGAGCGCAGCGGCGTCGGCGCCGCGGGCCGACTGTTCGACCAGCGCCGCCTGTCGTCCCCAGAAATCGAGGTGCCAGTTGAGGTTGAAGGCGAGCCGGCCTTCCCAGTACGTTCCGCCACCGTAAGGCGGAGGGATGATGTAGTTTTCGCTGAATCGCTGCCGATACCCGAAGCCGTCCAGGGTGACCTGCGGCGACTCTGCCGCGCCCGCCATCGCCGCCTGCTCCTGGGCGATGCGCACGCGTGTCAGCGAGCCGGCGAGACTGGGGTTGCGCGCGAGCGCAGTCGCGATCAGCTGGTCGAGCTGCGGATCGTGCAGCGCATGCCACCAGGCTTCCGCCGGAACAGGCCGGGCAGGGCCGGTCAATGCAAGGTCAGCCGTCGCGACGGGTTGCTCGAGCACGCTGGTAACTGGGTCGCTGACGCAAGCGGTCAATGCGATGGCCGTCGCCATCGCCAGGGTCGCGGTCCGACGGCCTGCATCGAGGCACGACGTATTCATCGAGGCTTCGCCGCCGGCTTGCGACTGGTCCGCGCGGCCTTGGCCGTGCGCGCGACCGCATAGCGTGCCGTGCGCACCGGGGCTCGCTTGCCGGCAGCCCTTGCTGCCGGTACGGCGTTACCGTCCTGCGCGTGATCGAGCAGACGCACCAGGTAGCTGCGCAGCTGCACGAACTCGGACTTCGAGAGCGGCGCGAGCGCGGCGTTGGTGTGGTCGACGACGAGCGGCAACAGCTCCTCGATGATCGCCTTGCCCGCCGGCGTGAGCTTCAGTTCGACCACCCGACGATCCTTGGAACTGCGGTTGCGCTGCAGGTATCCCCGCCGCTCGAGCTGGTCCACGACCCGCGTGAGTGCGCCACTGTCGTGCCCGAGGTCGTTCGCGATGTCGGATGCCGTGCGTGCGAGCCCGTCACGAACCTGGATCAGCACGATCCACTGCGTCAGCGTGAAGTCGGCCTGGGCGAGCGCCCCCTCGAAGCGCGCCAGCAGCAGCGTGTACAGCCGTCGGACCAGGTAGCCGACGCTGTCGCGCGAGAGGTAGGTCTGCGGGTGGTAATACTGCTCGGGCATTGGCAGCCTGGGCGGTAACTGCTTGGGCAGCGAATTTTGCGCTGACCGGGGTCGAGGGTCAAACCGGGGGTGGTCAGGCCGGGAGGCGGGTCCGTTCTTCCCGGTACAGCCGCAGGATGAACTGGCCGGATGGCCGCGCCCGCAATTCTTCGACCTCGGCGCGCCAGCGCGGGTCGCGGATGTCCGTTGCCGCCATGCGACGGCCGCCGAGGCGATTGCCCGGGTATTCCGGCGGCAAGACCGCCAGTGCACCGAGGCTTGCAAAGGTGATGTCGGCGAAAGTCAGCGTCTCGCCGGTCAGGTAACGCCGGCCGTCGGCGAGCAACTGGTCCATCTCGCCGAAGGCTTCGCGCGTGCGCTCCCAGGCCCGGTCTGCGCGGCCCGGCGTGACGCCGAGCATCCGGCGCACGGCGAAGGCCAGAACCGGTCTGACTGCCAGCAGCAGGGCGCGTTGCCAGCGTGGAATCGCGGGCTCTTCGATGCCCCACGAACGGAAGCTCAGGTCGGTTTCGCGCAGCAGGTGGTGGTAGAGCCAGACGCGCACGTCGTTGCCGAGCCGTCGGTCGAGCCTGGTCTCGAGTTCGAGTGCAGCCGGTGTCGGTTCGAGAAACCAGGTGCGATCTCCGGGCAGCCGCCCCGCGTATTCACCCCACAGGTAACGCAGGATGCGCGGCGAATCGCTGATGCGTGTCAGGCCGGGTGGAACCTCGAGCCACGGCACGGTGCGGCCCGTGAGCAGGACGCCGAGCACGCCGACGTTCGGCACTTCTTCATAAGGCACGCCCAGCCGATCGAGGCACCAGCGGGCTTTCTCCGCGTAGTGTGAAAACGTGATCGTATGCAGGCGCAGCGGTCGTTCCGGTTGTCGCAGCGCGCGCAGTGAAACGAGCAACCGCGCAGCAACGCCCAGCAGGAAGGCGGCCAGAGCGGTGCCGATGGCCGCCGGCACGCCCCAGCCGGCAGCAGCTACGACAATGGGCAGCGCGTAGAGAGCGAGCTGATGAACGATGCGGTAATCGCGGAGGCGCATGTCAATAGTCTACGGGTGACCGGACTCGTCTGCGACGCGACAGTTCTCCGCCACGTGTGCGTGGATGATTTCGACGAGACGTCGCGTGCCGGGACCGGCGGCGATGCGGTCCGCGAACACGAGATACAGCGTGGCAAAACGTTCGGCACCTTCTGTCAGCGGCAAGCGCTCGAGCGAGCCCGTTTCCAGTTCTTCGCGAATGTTCTCCTCGGCGTACCAGGCAAAGCCCAGCCCCATGCACGCTGCGCGGATCGACGTGGCCTTGTTCGAGACGGTCCAGCGTCGCTCATTGAGCCAGCCGCCTGAGCGGCTGCGGCGCATGCCCGAGTCGCGCACGACGAGGTGACGATCGGAACGCAGGTCTTCGATCTCCACAGGGCGGCCGAGTCGATGCAGCGGATGCGTCGGCGCGGCGGCGCACACGAAGCGCACCTGCATCAGCGCATCGCCGATGAAGCCGCCAGGCACCAGCGTGCCGATGATGAAGTCGACGCGACCTTCGGTGAGCGCTTCCTCGACGCCGCCGAGCACGGCCTCCACGAGTTCGACACGGATATCCGGGTGCTCGTTGCCAAACTCGGCGAGTGCGCGCAGCAGCAGCCAAGTCGGAAAGATGGCTTCGACCGCCAACCGCACTTCCGCCTCCCAGCCCTGTGCTAGCCCCGACGCCGAGCGCTCGAGGCGGGCCGCGTCGTCGAGCAGGGCCTTGCCACGGCGATACAGCACCTGGCCGGCCGGTGTCAGTGCGGCGCGCCGGCCTCGCCGCTCGAACACCTTCAGCCCGAGCTGTTCCTCGAGTTTCTTGATCGTGTAAGTGACAGTCGACTGGGTGCGGTGCAGGCGCTCAGACGCCGGCCCGTAACCCCCTTGTTCCACGACCGCGACCAGGGCGGCCCATTGGTCCAGCGTGATCCGGGGTGTTGTCATAAATCGATCTCATCGATGCGTTTAATCGAAATTACCGTATTTTCAATTCAAATCATAGATGCAAACTAGGCCCATCAACTTCACCACCGATTACGGCCTGAACGAACATGAAAACCTACCTCCAGTTGAACTCCAGTCTCCACGGCGCCGAGTCCCAGTCTTCGCGACTGGCTCGCCAGTTCATCGAGACCCTGGTCCGGACCGATCACAGAGTCGACGCAGCCGCTGCATCAGCGCGCG
>JAABQQ010000026.1 GCA_011391405.1 Gammaproteobacteria bacterium | reverse complement strand
GACGGCACAGCAGTACCTGAAGTCGGTTCCCGGCGACAAGGACATGCAGTTGCTGGTCGCCAATGCGTATTACCAGCAGAAGGACTACAAGGGCGCCATCGCCGCCGCGGATCGCGTCATGAAGGGCGGCGCCACGCCGAGCCAGGACCTGCTGCAGCTTGTGCTGCGTTCGAATTACGAACTCGGTGATTCTGCTGGCACGGCGAAGGCGCTCGACCAGTTGCTGAAATACTACCCGTCGACCGACACGTGGGTACGCGTGCTGGACGGCTATCTGAAGACGACCAAGCACGACCACGCATTGATGGCGCTGTATCGCCTGGCGGAGGACGTGGGCGCGCTCAAGACGGCTCGCCAGTACACCGACATGACGCAGGCCCTCATCATCGCGGGTTTCGGCCAGGAAGCCGAACGCGTGATGCAGAAGGGAATTGACGCCAGCCTGTTTGCGGGCGACGAGGCGACGCGCGCCAAGCGCACGATCGACGCCGCCAAGCGCAAGGCCGATGCCGAGCGCGTGGCCCTGCCGAAAGCGGCGGGCGCGCTGGCTGCGGCCAAAACCGGCGACGAGATCGAGAAAGTCGGCGAGCTGTATTTCAGCTCGGGTGACTACGCAAACGCGTCGGCCGCACTGCAGAAAGCCATCGCCAAGGGTGGCCTGTCGGATGCGGACAGCGCGCAGATGCTGCTCGGCATCGCGCTCAAGCGCAAGGGCGACAAGGCCAATGCGACGAAGGCGTTCGATCTGATCAAGGATCCGCAGTTTGCCGAGATCGCGAAACTCTGGAAGATCGCGGCACGCTGATCTAACCGACGCGCCGGCGCAGGCACGCGCTGGTGGCGAGCAACCGATCCGGGGCCTTCCCCCGAGCTTGGAAAGGCAGACACGCGCTCGGGGGAAGGCCCCGGATCGGTTGCTTGCCACCAGCGCGTGACTCTCAGGCAGCGTTGATCGCACTCCTCAGCCGACGGTTGCGAGCCATCCACGCATACGCTGGCACGCAGCCCGCCATGAACGTCGCCGCGATCAGGGCCGAACGCGGGTCCTCCAAGATCGCGACCGTCAGGAACACCACGGAGCCGGCCAGCACGATTGCCGTCGTGAACGGGTAACCGAAGGCCTTGTACGGGCGGAACAGCTTTGGTTCGCGCCGTCGCAGCACGAACACGGCCAGGAACGCAGACACGTACAACACCAGGAAGAGGACCGCAAACAGCGCGATGATCTGCTCGAAGGAACCGCTGAGGATGACGAGGATGACGGCAGCGCTTGAGAATATGAGAGCACCGCGCGGCGTACCGCCTTCGCTGACGGTTGCCGCTTTCTCAGTCAGCAAACCATCGCGACCGATCCCGAACAGTACGCGCGGCGCCATCAGCAACACGTTGTTGAGCAAGCTCAATAACGTCAGCACAGAGATCACCGTCACGAGTTCTGCGCCGCCCCGCGGCAGGACGATGCGCGCGGCGTCCGCCGCCGGCAAGACCGAGGCTGCGAGCACGGGCAGCGGCAGCACGCGCAGGATCGCGAAATTGAAGATGAGATACAGCAGCATGACCAGGAGCGTGCCGCCAATGATCGCGCGTGGCAGCGTGCGCGCCGGGTTGGTGTTCTCCTCCGCCATGTAGATGGGTCCGTACCAGCCGTCATACGCCGTCAGTACCGCGCGCAGCGCCGGCACGACCGCGAACAGCATCGCCATCGACATCAAGGGCAGTGCCCCGGGCGTTGTCGCGAGCGGCATCGCGGACTCGGCAGCGGGTGCAGCCAGGAAACACCCAGCAATCAGGACTGCGAACAGGAGGCCAATAGCGGTGCTGATGATCGCGGTAAGCGAACTGCCTACTCTCAGCCCCGCCCAGTGGATGCCTGTGAACACGGCAATGATCGCAACGGCCGCCGCCCGCGGGTGGACCGTGGCGGGCGGCCACAGGACCCCGAGAAATGCCACTACCGTAATCGACACATAAGCGAGAGCCGCCACGTTGCTGAGCCAGTCCACCCACCCGACCGCGAACCCGACTCCCTCGCCATAAGCTCGTCGGGCGTAGACGCGAAAGCCGCCGGCCCGGGGGATCATGGCGGCGAGTTCGGCGACTGCCACGGCACCCATGAGTGCGTAGAGTCCACCGATGACCCACGCCACCATGATGAGCGTGGGGTCGCCGAGCGCGGCGGCCACGGTGCCGGGCAGGCGGAGAATCCCGACACCGACGGTCGATCCAAACGCCAATGCCAGGCCAAATCCGAGCCCGAGGATCCGGAGCAGAGGGCGGCTTTCTTGCATTCTGGTTATCGCCCGTGGGTATGTGTCGTGGCCGGAGCATGCGGGTAGCCCGGCGCGCGGGCAAGCCAGCGCCTTTCCCCGAGCTTCGCAAGGCTGCCGGCACGCGACAGTCCCTGGCGGTCGATCCAGTCGTTCTTCCCGAGCTTGAAAAGGCAGACACGCGCTCGGGAAGAACGACTGGATCGACCGCTCGCGAGACTGCGCCCGAACGGATTCTCGCCAGGGCCCGAGAATCCGCACGGCGCCTGCAGCCTGCCAAGGATCGATCGGAGCTGCCGGTCGTCCAGTGCCGTGCTCATAACCAGTGATCAAAGCGCCGCGGCTCGTGACTGCGTTCCGACGCTCGCAACGCAACATACTGATTGCGGGCAAGCGATCCGGGACCTTTCCCCGAGCGCGTGTCTGCCTTTCCAAGCTCGGGGAAAGGTCCCGGATCGGTTGCTTGCAACCAGCACGTGTCTACCATTCCAAGCTCGGGGAAAGGTCCCGGATCGCTTGCTTGCAACCAGCGCATGTCTGCCTTTCCGCTCGCCGGAAAGACTACGGAGCAGCCCGCCATCGCTGTCCCCACTACCGCGACGAGCAATGTCCGCGTATGAAAAAGGCCCCGCGGGTCAAGAACCCACGGGGCCCGAGTTCGCCGGCGCGAGCCGGATCAGCCAGCCGCAGGAGCGGTGACAGTGGCGGGCGCCGCCGCATCGAGCTTGAGCTTCCACAGCCTCGCGATGTCGGCCAGTGCCGGTGCCTTGACCGCGTCGAACGCGGCGCGGGCTTCGGTCGACTTGCCCTGGCGGGCATTGGCGATGCCAGCGAGCATGTTCGCGTCGTCGGCATCGGACACGCCGCCCTTCGCGAGGCCCTTCTGGATCGCGTCGACGGCGTTGGCGTAGTCACCCGCGCTGAAGTACAGCTTGCCGATGGCGACCATCTGCGTGCCGGTCTTCGCGGTCGCAAGTTGCGCTGCCGCAGTTCCGACGTCCTTGGCGTCGGCGGTCGCGCCAGTGCGGGCACGCTCGAGGTCCGCCTGCGCGCGCGCCTTCGAATCGCCCTGGAACAGGTTCGCCGCCATGCCGCGCTCGAGAACCTGCTTGGCCTCGTTCGGGAAGCCGCCAGTGACCAGCGTGCTGCCCATCTCGGCGTATTCGTCGCCCTTGTCGAGCGTGTCGGTGTCGTTCATCAGGCGGTAGAGCGAACGCAGGCCGCGGTCGTCCTTGGTACGGTAGAGCTGCGCGTTGAGCAGGTCTTCCCAGTATTTCGGCGCCGGGTAATGGCGCACGAGGCCTTCGAGCGACCGCATGATGCCGGGTTCGTCCTTGAGCTCGTAGTTCGAGCGCAGGGCGAGCAGCAGGGCTGCTTCGGCCGGCTTCGGGCTTGAAGCGACGAGCTGCTCCGAGGCAGCTTTGGCACCCTTGAAGTCGTCCGACAGGTAGCGGGCCTGCGCGAGCGAGAGCGCGATTTCCGCGTCGTTCGGGTTGAGCTTCAGGTACTCGGTGCCGCTCGCGATCGCCTTGTCGTACTGCTTGTTCTGCAGGTTCATCTGCGTGAGCGCTCGCAGCCGCTGCGGCTTGTCGGCCTCGGGGACCATGCCCGAGGCCAGCGACCGCTCGAGTATCTCGGCGGACTTCACGTAGTCCTTCTTCTGCAGGTAGATGTACCACCCGAGTTCGTCGACCATGAAAGCGTCATAGGGCGTCTTGGGCTCGACCGCCTGCGCCGCCTGGATCTGGACGAGGGCTTCGTCCCAGTTCTTCGCGGTCATGGCGTTCTGCGCCGCCACCAGGGGCTTCTGTATTGCCGGGCTCAACTTCTGCTTGGGAGCTGGCTTTTCCTTCTCGGCCGCGACGGCGACCGAAACGGGCAGCAGCGAGCCGCCGGCCACGCCGACGAGCCCGGCCGCAGCCAGGGCAGCCATCAACACTAAGTTCGCTTTCTTCATCATCGGCCTCTCGGGGCTGTGGGTCCTGGAGGCGCGCATTGTAGCGCCGGCAGGCCGGACAGGTAGCGTCTGACCGTCTCCAGGCTCACGACCTCGGCGTACTTGGCCTGCAGGTCGAAAAGGTTGGCCTCATGGGGCGCGGAATGCCGGTCGCCGACTGCGTCGCGCACTACCCAGGGAATGAAGCCGTGCTGGCAGGCGTCGAGCGCGGTGGCCCGGATGCAGCCGCTCGTGGTAACCCCTGCGATGAGCAGGGTGTCGACGCCCAGGGCCGTGAGCGTGGACGACAGCGTGGTGCCGAAAAAGGCGCTGGCGTATTGCTTGGTGATCACGGTTTCGCCGACCACCGGCTCGAGTGCCGGATCGAACCGTGCCAGCTCAGGATCGGCACCGTCGGCAAAACAGCCGAGGGCCGGGAGTTTGCGGAAAAAGACGCCACCGTCGCGGCCTCCAGCCTGGAAACGCACGTTGGTATGCAGCACGGGGATGCCAGCATCGCGCGCAGCTCCCAGCAGCACGGCACAGGCGTCGCGGGTGGTCTCGACGCCTGCATAGAGCGGCGAGCTGGGTTTGAGGTAAGCCATGACAAAGTCGACGACGATCAGCGCAGGCCGATGGCCAGGCTGAAGTGCGTGGCCGAAGCCGCCACCGGCGTAGTTTTCCTCGAGGCTCGTCATCGGGCGTCAGATCACCTTGCGCGACTTCAGGTCGGCGTAGCGCTCGGCCGCCAGACCGAGCAGTTGCAGGAATACCTCGTCATTATGCTGCCCGAGGTCGGGACTCGGGGAGCGAACGCTGCCCGGCGTCTCAGACAGTTTCGGCGCGACGTTCTGCATGCGCAGATTGCCGAAGTCCGGGTGGGGCACGGTGACGATGGCGTCGCGCGCCTTGAAGTGCGGATCCTCCAGCATCTCGGGCGCCCGGTAAATCAGGCCGGCTGGCACGCCGTGCTGGTCCATGAGGTCGAGGACGCCACGGGTGGTAAGGGTTCGGGTCCAGCGCTCGACCAGCGCGTCGAGTTCCCTCTGGTTCTCGCCGCGCGAGCTGTGTGTGGCAAACAGGGTGTCGGTCGCGAGACCCGGCTGCCCCATGGCCGCGGCAAGGCGTGCAAACACCGTGTCCTGGTTGGCAGCGATGAGGACCAGGCCGTCCTGCGTCTTGTAGACGTTGGACGGGGCGACGTTCGGCAGGATCGCGCCGGTGCGCTCGCGGATGAAGCCGGCCTTGTCGTATTCGGTGACCAGCGATTCCATCAGGTTGAGCACGGCTTCGTAGATCGCTGAATCGATGACCTGGCCGCGGCCCGTCTTGTGCCGGTGGTGCAGCGCCGTCAGCGCGCCGATGCAGGCGAAAGTCGCTGCGAGGGAATCGCCGATCGAGATACCCATGCGTGAAGGGGGAGTGGTGGGGTCACCGACCACGTAGCGGAGTCCACCCATCGCCTCGCCAATGGCGCCGAAGCCAGCCTGTCGCGAATACGGACCGGTCTGGCCGAAGCCGGAGACGCGGATCATGATCAGCTTCGGGTTGATGGCCGAGAGTTCCGGCCAGCCCAGGCCCCATTTCTCCAGGGTGCCAGGGCGGAAGTTCTCGAGCAGGAAGTCCGATTCCGCCACCAGCGACTTCAGGATTTCCTGGCCTTCAAGCTGGCGCAGGTCGAGCGTAATCGCCTTCTTGTTGCGGGCCACGACCGGCCACCACAGGGACTTGCCGTTGACCTTCTCGCGACCCCAGACCCGCATCGGGTCGCCCTGGCCCGGCGGCTCGACCTTGATTACTTCGGCGCCGAAGTCGCCGAGCAGCTGACCGCAGAACGGACCCGCGAGCAGGGTGCCGAGCTCGATCACGCGCAGCCCTGCGAGCGGACCTGGGGCAGGAAGGGTCATGAGGTCACCTCGGGGATCACCTTGTATTCACTGAGCGTGTTTCCTAACCTTGGCCGTGCACGCCCCGATTCAAATGTTATATTAATATACATTAGATAGTTTTCAGCCGCGACCGGAAGCCGCCATGAGCACGCACGTCGACATCGTCGAAGTCGGTCCCCGCGACGGGTTACAGAGCGAACCCGGGGTATTCCCGACAGCGGCCAAGGTCGAGTTCATTCGGCGCGCGCTCGCGGCCGGGTTGCGGCGCGTTGAGGTCGCGAGCTTCGTCAATCCGCAGAGGGTGCCGCAGATGGCCGACGCCGAAGCAGTGCTGCAGGCACTCGGCGCACCGCCTTCGGGAGTGCACTTCATCGGCCTGGTGCTCAACCACAAGGGATTCGCGCGGGCGGTGGCGGCGGGATGCAACGAGATCGGCATGGCGGTGGTCGCCAGCGACACGTTCAATCGTCGCAACCAGGGAGTATCGACGGCTGAATCCATCGCGGCCTGGCTCGACATCGCGCGTTCGGCGGAGCAGGCAGGTGTCCGGGCGCAGGTGACGGTCTCGGCGGCATTCGGTTGTCCGTTCGAGGGTGAAATTGCGGTGGAACGGGTGGTCGAAGTGGCCAGGCGCGTCGCCGAAGCGCGGCCGTTCGAGATCGCGCTGGCCGATACCATCGGTGTGGGTGTCCCCACGCAGGTCACGGAGATCGTTTCGCGCGTGCGCGAGGCCGTGCCAGGCATTCCGCTGCGCTGCCACTTTCACAACACCCGTAACACCGGTTTTGCCAACGCGTTTGCCGCGTTGCACGCAGGCGTGCGCACGCTCGATGCCAGCCACAACACCGCCATCGTGCGCGTGACGCCGCGCGACAACCCGGCCGTCAACGGCCCGTGGATCTGCAATAA
>JAABQQ010000025.1 GCA_011391405.1 Gammaproteobacteria bacterium | reverse complement strand
ACTGAGCATGGGTCCGGGAATGGGCAAGCCAGGCTGAACACGCGCTGCAATCCGGCGCGCGCCCAGCCCGCATCGCCACCCCCGGCGACGTTACGGCGAATCGCTGGCTATATAGAAAAGAGACGACTTGGCAAGCGAGGTTTAGCAGATGGATATCGGCCCCTCCCGGCGGCACACCCGGCCCTATGCCTTGGCCCTGCTCCCGGCATGCGCGTTCCTGTTCGCGAGTTGCTCCAGGGAAACTCCTCCACCCGTGCCGTCGCCGGTCAAGGTCAGCGTGCTGAAGATCGAGCCGCGCGATACCCCGGTGACCTTCGAGTACATCGCGCAGACCCAGAGCCCGCAGGAGGTCGACATCGTGGCGCGGGTCAGCGGCTTTCTCGAGAAGCAGCTCTATACCGAAGGCGCGATCGTCAAGGAAGGCCAGGTCCTGTTCAAGATGGACCAGAAGCCGTTCATCGCCCAGCTCGACTCCGCCCAGGCAGCTTGGGACAAGGCCAAGGCTGCCAATGACACCGCGATGGCCAACCTGAAGCGGGTCAAGCCGCTCGCGGAACTCAACGCCCTGTCGCAGAAGGACCTCGACGACGCCACCGGCAACGCGGACACGACCGCGGCATCGGTTGCGCAGGCGCAGGCCAACGTCGACACGGCCAGGCTGAACCTGTCCTATACGACCATCGCCTCGCCGCTGCGCGGGATCGCGGCAGCCGCGCAGCAGAAGGAAGGTGCCTTTCTGAGCCCGCAGAACAACCTCCTCACCACGGTGTCCTCGCTCAACCCGATGTGGGTGAACTTCAGCGTTTCGGAGAATGCGTTCACGAGCTACCGTGACCAGGTCACCAAGGGCCTGCTCGTGCCGCCGCAAGGCGGGAATTACGTCGTCGAGCTGATCCAGGTCGACGATTCGACGTTCCCGCAGACGGGCAGGATCACCTTCGCCGACCCGTCGTTCAACCCGCAGACCAGCAGCTTTCTCATCCGCGTGACCATCCCGAATCCGGACGGTGCGCTGCGGCCCAACCAGTATGTCCGGGTGCGCCTGAACGGCGCGATGCGCCCCAACGCGATCACGATCCCGCAGCGCGCCGTGCAGCAGGGCGCGAAGGGCCACTTCGTCTGGGTCGTGAACCAGGCGGGCAAGGCGGAACTGCGGCCGGTCCGCGTCGGTGAATGGTATGGCGACAGCTGGTTCATTTCCGAAGGCCTCGCCGCCGGCGATCAGGTCGTCGTCGACGGCACCTTGCGGCTCGCCCCCGACGCGCCTGTCGAGGTGACGCCGTACGTGCCGAAGCCCGGTTCGCTGGAAGCGGCACCGGCGACGCGGCCCACCGGGGCAACGGTGTCCGTCCACTTCGCAGCCGGCAGGGCCGAGCTCGACGCCGAGGCGATCCGGATTCTCAAGGAACTCGCCCCCGCCATGAAGGGCGGCACGAACCCGATCGACGTCACCGGTTTCGCCGACAGGACCGGCGACCGGAACGCCAACGCCGAGCTCGCGAAGCGCCGCGCGATTGCCGTACGCGACGCGCTGCTTGCCGAGGGGCTGCCCGCCGACCGTGTCCGCCTGCAGGCGCCGCGGGAAGTGACCGGCAGCGGGACCGACCGTGATGCCCGCCGCGTGGAAATCGCGGCCGGCAAGTAGCCCAGGCGCGGCCGCCCATGTTCTCGCGCTTCTTCATCGAACGGCCGATCTTCGCCGCGGTCATCGCGATCATCATCTGCCTCGCCGGCCTCGTGGCGATGACCGTGCTGCCGGTCCAGCAGTACCCGACGATCACGCCGGTGCAGATCACGGTTTCCGCGACCTATCCGGGGGCGGATTCGAAGACGCTGGCCGACTCGGTCGCCTCGCCGATCGAGGCACAGATCAATGGCGTCGACAACATGCTGTACATGTCGTCGACCAGTTCGGCCAACGGCCAGCTCACGCTGACCGTGTATTTCTCGCTGGACACCGATCCCGACATCGCGCAGGTGCAGGTGCAGAACCGGGTCAACCTGGCGCTGCCGCAATTGCCCACGGCGGTCACGCAGCTCGGCGTTTCGGTGCAGAAGAAGTCTTCGTCGATCATGATGCTGATCGGCGTGTTCGGGGAAGGCGACCGCTACAGTGCCGAGTACATCGCCAACTACGCGAACGTCTACGTCCTCGACGCGCTGAAACGCGTGCCCGGGGCCGGACAGGCGCAGATCATGGGCGTGCCGGACCAGGCGATGCGGGTCTGGATGAACCCGGACCGGATGGCCTCGCTCGGCATCACGACCAGCGACATCTCCAATGCGATCAAGGCCCAGAACGCGCTGTTCGGCGCCGGGCAGATCGGCCAGCAGCCGACGGCCGGCCCGGTCGAGCTCACGTTTCCCGTGGTCACTCAGGCACCGTTCACCGACCCGCGGCAGTACGAGAAGATCATCCTTCGCGCGAGCCAGGATGGCAGCGCGATCGTGCGCCTCGGCGACGTCGCGCGGATCGAGGTCGGGCTGCGCCAGTACATCGTCGAGTCGAAGCTCAACGGCACACCGGCGACCTTCATCGCGGTGTACCTCCAGCCGGGCGCCAACGGGATCAAGGTCTCGGCGGATGTGCGCAAGATGCTGGAGGAGATGAAGGCGAGCTTCCCCGAGGGCCTGGACTACCGCATCTCGCTCGACACCAATGACTTCGTCAAGCTGTCGATCGAGGAGGTGATTCACACGCTGCTCGAGGCGATCGTGCTGGTCGTGCTGGTCGTGTACCTGTTCCTGCAGAGCTTCCGCACGACGATCATCTGCACGATCGCGATCATGGTCTCGCTGATCACGACGTTCGCGGGCATGCTCGCCCTCGGCTTTTCGATCAACCTCATCACCTTGTTCGGCCTGGTGCTGGCGATCGGAATGGTGGTCGACGATGCGATCGTCGTCGTCGAGAACGTCGAGCGCAACATGCACGACCACCATCTCGCAGCAAGGGAAGCCACGATCAAGTCGATGAACGAGATCGCGAGCTCGCTCGTCGCCGTCGTCCTGGTGATGGCGTCCGTGTTCATCCCGGCGGCCTTCCTGCCCGGCACCACCGGTCAGCTGTACAAGCAGTTCGCGATCACGATCGTGGTCTCGGTCGTGGTGTCCGGTTTCGTCGCGCTGACGCTGACGCCGGCCATGTGCGCGCTGATGCTCAAGCACAAGCCGCCGCCGCAACGCGGATTCTTCGCCTGGTTCAACCGCCAGGTCGACGCGGTGACGCGCGGCTTCGGCCATGCGGTCGAGCTCGTGATCAAGCGCGCGGTCGTCGCGCTGGTGCTGTTCGCCGGCTTCCTCTGGGGCATCTACCACCTGTTCACCGTCCTGCCGACGAGCTTCGTCCCGAACGAGGACCAGGGCTACGTGATGGCCGCGATCATCATGCCGGAAGCGGCGAGCCTGGACCGCACGCAGGCGGTGGCCGAGAAGGTGGACGCGATCCTGGCCAACATACCGGGCGTCGATACGCGGACGATGATCACCGGCTACAGCCTGTTCGACAGCGGCTTCAAGACCAATGCCGGCGGCTTCTTCGTGACGCTCAAGGATTTCGACGAACGCTACGACACGGCGGAAACGGCGAAAACGCAGAATGCGAGGGCCGTGCTCAAGCGCCTCCACAGCGAAGTCAAGGATATGGAGGAGGCGATCGTCATCCCGGTCGCGCCACCGCCCATTCCCGGCATCGGGACCACCGGCGGCTTCGAATTCTGGATCCAGGACACGGGAGCAGGTGATCCGGCGCGACTCGACGAGGTGACCCAGGCGTTTCTCGCGAAGGCGCGGGCCCAGCCCGGTCTTACGGGCCTGTCCAGCACCTTCCGCGCCAATACGCAGCAGTTGCGCGCCATCGTCGATCGCGACAAGGCCACGCTGCTCGGCGTGCCGGTGGAGGATGTCTACAGCGCGATCCAGGCGCAGTTCGGCTCGCTCACCGCCAGCCAGTACAACCAGTTCAGCCGCGTCTGGTGGGTGGTCGTGCAGTCCGACGCCAAGTACCGGCAGAACCCCGGGGACCTGACGCGCCTGTACACGCGGTCGAACAACGGCCAGATGGTTCCGTTGTCGGCGCTCGTCACCACCGAATGGGTCGCAGGGCCGGACCTGCTGCCGCATTTCAATGGCTTTCCGGCGGCGAAGATCAACGGCAACGCGGCCCCGGGATACAGCTCCGGCGACGCGATTGCCGCAATGGAGGCGACGGCGAAGGAGGTGCTGCCGCCGGGCTACACCTTCGCCTGGTCCGGCCTCGCGTTCGAGGAGAAGAAGTCCGGCGGCACGTCGATGATTGCGTTCGTCTTCGGCCTCGTGATCGTCTTCCTGGTGCTCGCGGCGCAGTACGAGTCGTGGACGCTGCCGGGCGCGGTGATGTCCGCAGTGCCGTTCGGGATCCTCGGCGCGCTGGTCACCAACTGGCTGGTCGGCCTGGAGAACGACGTCTATTTCCAGATCGGCCTGCTGGTCCTGATCGGGCTCGGCGCGAAGAACGCCGTGCTGCGCGTGTCTGCCGCGGTCGACTTCCGGAAACAGGGCAAGACGATCATGGAAGCCACGATACTCGCCGGCGAGCAGCGGCTGCGGCCGATCATCATGACTTCGCTCGCGTTCGCGATGGGCTGCCTGCCGCTCGCCCTCGCGATGGGCGCCGGGGCCAATGCGCGGCACTCGATCGGCACCGGGATCATCGGCGGGATGATCGGCGAGACCACGCTCGCGATGCTGTACGTGCCCCTGCTCTTCTACCTCTTCGACAAGCTCGCCGAGCGGGGAAAGAAGGAAGGCCCACCCGCGGCAGCGGAGAACTCACACGGCGGCGGGGTTCCGTCCACGCCGGCGCCGCAGGAGGAGCGCCGCGATGACTGAGATGCGCCACGCTGTTCCCCTTCTCGCGCTCGCTGCTGCGCTCGGCGGCTGCATGATCGGCCCGGACTACGCGCGGCCGCAGATCGACGCGCCGCAGACGTTCCGCTACGAGGAAAAAGACGCGCGCGAGCTCGCCGACACCGAGTGGTGGAAGCAGTTCGGCGACCCGGTGCTCGACGAATTGATCAAAGAGGCGCTCGCCAGCAACAAGAGCGTGCAGATCGCCGCAGCCAACGTTGAGGCTGCCGCGGCCATCCTCACCCAGACCCGGTCGGGCTTGTTTCCGCAGGTCGGCTACCAGGGCAACGCCGCGCGACAGCGGATCTCGGTGCGTAACGCCACGTCGCTGCCCCAGACCGTCCCGAATCCGCAGACCGCCTACGAGGCCCTGCTCGGCGCGAGCTGGGAACTCGACCTGTGGGGCCGCATCCGGAGGCTGTCGGAGTCGGCACGGGCGAACGCGCTCGCGACGGAGGAAGCACGCCGCGGCGTGATCCTCTCGCTCGTCGCCTCGGTCGCGACCTCGTACCTGCAGCTGCGCTCGCTCGACTACCAGCTCGAGATCGCACAGCGCACGCTGGCCACCTACGCCGAGTCGGTCAGGCTGTTCGAGCTGCAGTTCAAATACGGCCAGATCTCGCAGCTCACTCTGGAGCAGGCGCGGTCGCAGTACGAAGCGGCCGCCGCCGCGATCCCGCAGATCGAGCGCGACATCGCGCAGACCGAGAACGCCATCTCCCTGCTGCTCGGGCGCAACCCCGGTGCCGTGGTGCGCGGCAAAGCGCTCACGGAGCTGGCCCTGCCGGGCGTGCCAGCCGGCGTGCCGTCGCAGCTGCTCGAGCGCCGGCCCGACATCGCGCAGGCCGAGCAGCAGCTCATCGCCGCCAATGCGCAGATCGGCGCCGCCCGCGCCCAGTACTTCCCGGCCATTTCGCTCACCAGCGCCTTCGGCTCCGCGAGCGGGCAGCTCTCCAACCTCTTCAGCGGACCGGCACGCGTGTGGAGCTACGCCGGCGTGTTCGCCGGCCCGATCTTCACCGGCGGTTTCATCTCCGGGCAGGTGGCGCAGGCGGAAGCGGGCCAGCGGGCGGCACTCTTCAACTACCAGGCCGTGATCCAGAGCGCCTTCGCAGACGTCGAGAACGCGTTGGTGAGCCGCGAGAAAATCACGCAGCAGGTCGAGGCCGAGGTGCGGCGGGTGAAGGCGCTCTCCGAGTACGCGCGGCTCGCACAGCTCAAGTACGACGGCGGCTACACCGACTACCTCACGGTGCTCAACGCCCAGCAGCAGCTCTTCCCTGCCGAGATCAACTACGCGCAGAACCTGGGCCAGAAATACAACGCGCTCGTCAACATCTACAAGTCGATGGGCGGCGGCTGGGTAGACAGGGCCGACGCGCTGGCGCCGCAGCCCGCCCCGGCCTCAAGCCCGTTCGCCGCACCCATCCCGCGTCGTGACGCCGCGGGCAGTGCCACGGCACCCGCTGGTGCTCCGTAGCGTTCCACGCGGGCAGGTGCTTTTTAAATGGCCGCCTGTTTTCCGGCGCGACCAGTCACCGTATCGTTCTGCTTTGGCTTGATGGGAATCTGAAAATGCGCAAGTTTGGTGTCCATTCCGAGGTCGGAAAGCTGCGAACCGTTATGGTTTGCCGGCCGGGCCTCGCACATCAGCGCCTGACGCCGGGCAACTGCCACGATCTGCTGTTCGATGACGTCATCTGGGTTCACGAGGCGCAAAAAGATCATGACGACTTCGTGCTCAAGATGCGGGAGCGCGGCGTCGAGGTGCTCGAACTCCACGATATGCTCGAACAGGCGCTTGACGTACCGGAGGGACGCCGCTTCGTGCTTGATCGCCTGGTCACGGCGAATGCCTTTGGCCCGATCACGGCCGACGTGGTCCGCCCCTGGCTCGACGAGATGCCCGCCAGAAAGCTCGCCGCCCACCTGATCGGCGGCATCGCGAATGCCGAACTGCCGGAGGCAGCCGGCAGGAATTTTCTGGTCGAAGCCTTCGGCGACACCGAATTCATCCTGCCGCCGATCCCGAACGCCCTGTTCCAGCGTGACCCCTCCTGCTGGATCTATAACGGTGTCACCTGCAATCCGATGTTCTGGCCAGCACGCAAGCCAGAAACCCTGCTGCTGCGCGCCGTCTACAAGTTCAGCCCGGTGTTCGCGGGCGGGAGATCGGAAGAG